>NZ_NTLW01000071.1:0-11110 GCF_002632075.1 Pseudoalteromonas sp. ESRF-bin5
GCAGGTACACGCCCTTTTGGATAAACATGAAAGTACTCTTTTATGTCTTTAACGGTAAAGCCTTTAGCTACTTCAGACACTGAAGGCGGAAAGTAACCGTCTTGTGTTTCTTTAGAGTATAAAAAGTCGTGCTTTTGCTCTGAGTTAAAAAAGTCTTGCCAGTTTTTGTAAATAGACTCAACTAAAGACTGTGGAATTGGGTGATTTTTTAAAACACCAAATCCAGTATTTCTTAACGATTCAACAAATTGTGCAGCCGCATCGGGAGCTTTATAATCAACAGTAGGTAATTGCATTGTACGTTCCAGTGAATAGGTTATTTGAAGTTAGGTACTTCAAGTACTTTTATGTATATAAAGTAGCAAGGACTTCATTATAGCGCCATGCGAGGATAGACAAACAGCCCCAAAAACATAAGGACATATGTCCGCAAAGCGCTCCCATCAAAGGGTGCGTTGATCAAGATCAATAAATAAAAGCGATTGAATTTGCACACATTGATGCATATGTATGGTCTAGTATTACAACGTATTTTATTTGTTCAAAAAGGCGACCCATGCGACAAAAAGTATCTTTTAAAAGTGGTAATTTAGAACTTGCCGGACAACTTGAACTCCCCGATGGTGAAGTAAAATTTTATGCCCTCTTTGCCCATTGTTTTACCTGCGGTAAAGACATTGCAGCAGCAACACGTATTAGTCGTGCTTTAACACAGCAAGGAATCGCTGTACTTCGTTTCGATTTTACCGGCCTAGGCAACAGCGATGGCGACTTTGCAAACAGTAACTTTTCATCAAATATTCAAGACTTAGTATCTGCTGCAGATCATTTGCGAGCGCACTTTAAAGCACCGCAATTACTCATTGGTCACAGTTTAGGGGGTGCCGCAGTGCTTGCAGCTGCAAAATATATTCCTGAGGTGACAGCTATTACAACCATTGGCGCACCGTCAGATGCACAACATGTAGCACATAATTTTGAAGCCCATTTAGATGAAATAAACGCAGCTGGCGAAGCAAAAGTGAGTTTAGCTGGGCGTGAATTTACCATTAAAAAGCAATTTATCGACGATATAGCTAAATACGATAAAAGCCACATAAGTAAACTTAAACGCGCTTTATTAGTCATGCACTCACCGGTTGATACAACCATAAATATTACTGAAGCTGAAAAAATTTACGCATCCGCTAAGCATCCAAAAAGCTTTATAAGTCTAGATAACGCCGATCATTTACTGACTAATAAAAACGATGCCAACTACGCGGCAACAATTATTGCACATTGGGCAAACCGCTACGTAAATTACGCATAAGGAAAACTTACCATTACGCGCTGCTAAAGCGGCGCGTTAAACGGCTAATTCATAAAGTTAGCAACTTCATTACTCATTCTATCAACCAACCAGTGAGGACCACCATCATACATATCGTTATGGCGCGATTTTTCTATACGTAATTGAGTAACCGGAAACTCACTCAGCTCTTTTTCGCTTAAGAGCACACCGGCATCTGCCGGGTAATCACTACCTCTAAGGGTAAGTACACGAATATCTTTATTACGAGGCAGTAACATGCGGCGATGATCAAGCGTAATTAAATCACTGACTTCATCAGGATACATTGCAGCATACAAGGCTGAAATATCTCCACCATTAGAATGACCAAATAAAGTGAGCTTTGAAAAATCATACTCTGTGTATTTGGCTGCTAATTCATTAACTAAAAACTTAAGGGTGACCACACCGCGGTGCCAGTTCTCCATGCGAGTTGCCATATAAGGTGGATGCACATTTAACATAGGATCTGTTTTTAATTCATGGCCCACTGCAATGGCTAAATAGCCTTGTTTGTTAAATTCATCACTGGCAAAAGTATAGCTATTGTGACCCATACCATACCCTGCATTAATAAAGGCAACTGGGCATTTATTTTGTTTGCTGCATTTAACGTTATTTGTTGGCAACGAAATGCTAATTGGGATCTCACGATCACGGCTAATGTCTGTAATATATGTTTCGCTGGCATAGGAGCTTACACTTGTGAAAAGAAGTGTGAGGTAAAAAAGTGTTTTATGCATATTACTTAACGTATTGTTTATTATAATTAATGCGGGTTAGTTTAGGCGTTTTATAATATTAATGACAGCCTTAAAAGTAATAGTAGTCTGTGTGGTTATACCAAATTTATTTACATTTAAATTGCAGGTTAATAAATGTTGAAAAAGACTAACAGCCGCAAACGCAAAATTGTGCGATAATAGAGGCAATTGTTCCAATATACTCAGTAAAAGATCCAATACATGAAATCATACAGCACCATTGAACAGCGCATTGAAATTCTAGAAGAAAAGTTAGCCTTAATTAATGATGAAATTAGCACATTAAAAACACCCGCTAAAAACAACAATGAACGCATTATATTTAAGTTTATTGAAACCGGCAGTACCGGTAAAACAAAGGACTTTGTTCGTGAATTAGGAATTAAATCGCCGCGTGATGGACTGTTTTCATCTGGTGATGTTACTGCTTTAATTAAAAATGGCGCTGACGATATTTCGCCGGCGTTACTAGCAATTGCTAGGCAACTAGCCAGTGCACGCAATAAAAATGGCCCTAGCCGATAATTAAACAACGCATGTAACGTTTAGAAGCTTAGGCATCGTCTTTGCTTCTAATGTTTTAGTTAAACTTTTTACTTAACGCTTTCCTCTTCACAATTATCAATGGCTGTAGTCGCCTCTTTCTGGTAAATCTTTTCTTAGCGCAAGCACTGCAATATAAATAAGCCCAAACAATGGAAATAATGCTAAGCACCCGCCTACAAAAGCTAAAACACCTGGGCTGGTGCTTTTTCGCTTGCCAATTTTGTAGCTAATAAGCGCAAAAATAGGAATACAAAATAATATGAAAAATGTTAAAAACTCGCCAAATAAAGTGAGATTAATTGACATGGGAATTCCTTTTCATAGTGGTTAAATTATAATCTGCGCTAAATTTAACCACAAAAAAACCCTTAAGCAAACAACTTAAGGGTTTTAAATTCAATGCTGTAAACTCAGCTCAAATTACTCTTCGCTTGCGGCTGGTTTTTCTACCACACTGATTGCAAGCTCAGTTAACGAATCATTATTCGCTTTGCTTGGTGCGTCGGTTAATAAACAAGATGCTTGTGTAGTTTTAGGGAAAGCAATAACGTCACGAATGTTATCTGTTCCGCATAAAAGCATAACTAAACGGTCTAGACCAAATGCTAAACCTGCATGTGGCGGTGTGCCGTATTTAAGGGCATCAAGTAAAAAGCCAAATTTGTCTTGTTGCTCTTGTGCATCAATTCCTAAAATTCTAAATGCTGCTTCTTGCATATCTGCATTATGTATACGTACCGAGCCACCGCCCACCTCGTAGCCGTTTAATACCATATCGTAGGCATCTGAGATAGCCGCTGCAGGGTTTGCTTCAAGCTCACTTGCGCTAATATCTTTTGGTGCGGTGAACGGATGGTGCACAGCGTGTAATGTGCCTTCGTCGTCTTCTTCAAACATTGGGAAGTCTACAACCCAAAGTGGTGCCCAACTGTTAAGATTAGTGATTTCTAAATCTACACCAATTTTAAGGCGTAGTGCACCCATGGCTTCATTTACGGTGTTGCGCTTATCTGCACCGAATAGAATGATATCGCCAGTTTGTGCATTAGTACGCTCAAGTAACTGTGTGATCACATCTTCGTTTAAGAATTTAGCGATTGGCGATTGCACGCCTTCAACGCCTGCATCACGGTCGTTTACTTTCATCCATGCTAAGCCTTTAGCACCGTAAATACCAATAAACTTAGTGTAATCATCAAGTTGCTTACGCGAAAGCTTAGCGCCACCCGGTACTGTTAATACAGCAACACGGCCTTTTTCGTCGTTTGCAGGGCCTGAGAATACCTTAAACTCAACATCTTTTACTAAATCAGCAACGTCTACTAATTTCATTGGGTTACGTAAGTCTGGCTTATCAGAACCATATAAGCTCATTGCCTCAGAGTAAGGCATAATCGGGAAGTCGCCTAAGTCAACGTTGAGTAACGATTGCCACATTTCACGGATCATTTTTTCAGTCATACCACGTACTTGATCCGAGCTCATGAACGAGGTTTCTAAATCTATTTGAGTAAATTCAGGTTGGCGATCGGCACGTAAATCTTCATCACGGAAACATTTAACAATTTGGTAGTAACGATCAAAGCCTGACATCATCAACAATTGTTTAAATAATTGTGGCGATTGCGGTAATGCGTAAAAGCTGCCTTTATGCACACGGCTTGGTACTAAGTAATCGCGTGCACCTTCTGGCGTTGCTTTTGTAAGTACCGGTGTTTCGATATCTAAAAAGCCATTTTCATCTAAAAAGCGACGAACAAAGCTGCTTGCTTTAGCGCGTAATTTAATGCGGTCGCTCATTTCTAAGCGACGAAGGTCTAAGTAGCGGTACTTTAAGCGGCGCTCTTCAGAGTTTGTTTGGTTAAAATCAAGCGGCAATGGCTCTGAGCGGTTGATAATTGTAAGCTCGGTACCTAAAATTTCCACTTCGCCTGTTGCCATATCTTTATTTACTTGGCTTTCAGGGCGAGCACGTACAACCCCTTTTAACTGAACACAAAATTCTTGGCGAAGCTTGTTCGCTGTATCCATGAGTCCTTCAACTTCTGGATCGAATACAACTTGTACTAAACCTTCTCTATCGCGTAAATCGACAAAGATAAGTCCACCAAGGTCACGTCGTTTGTTGATCCAGCCACATAGTTCAACTTCTTGATCTACGTGAGTTTTATTTAGCTGTCCGCAGTATATAGAGCGCATAGTTTTCCTGTCAGATAAAAGGCTTCAACGGTAAAAATTATTTGTTTTTATAGGCGCATAATTTAAAAAAGAGCTACCACACTTCAAATAAAGCCGTAAGCAATCTAAGAATATTCAAATTAAGCCCTGCATTATACCCAAGTAGGTTGAAGATGCTAGGCGTGTTTGGTGTGTTGGTGTTAATTTAAAGCAGGCGCTGTTGGTATTTGCTACACTGGCGCCACGATGTAATTTATTAGCTATTTTTTATGTTATATATTGGATGCCCTCAGTGGTCTAGCAGTGCATGGAAAGGCAATTTATTTTCAAGCCAATGTAAAAACGCCGACATGCTAAGCCAATACGCACAGCATTTTAATTCGGTAGAAGGTAACACCAGTTTTTACGCCGACCCATCACCTAGTACTGTTTTGCGCTGGGCACAAAGCGTACCTGACGATTTTAGATTTACCTTTAAATTTCATCGTCGTTTTAGCCACGAGCTAGCGCTTAGCAACGTACAAACAGAGCTTACCGACTGGCTTACATTATTTGCCCCTTTGCTTGAAAAAACAGGGCAAATAATGCTGCAACTACCCAAAGCATTTGGCCCGAACGATTTACCCAAATTGGCACACTTTATTAGCTTACTGCCTAAAGAGATTACCTATGGTGTAGAAGTCCGCCATGCTGATTTTTTTAAAAAAGGTGAATCCGAAATAGCGCTTAATCAGTTATTAATGGCAAATAACATAAATCGTATTTCAATGGATACACGGGCGCTTTTTGCAGTAAAGCCAACCACCGAAGCGCTAATAGACGCCCAACAAAAAAAGCCTCACTTACCTGTACACGCTATTGCTACTGGCTCGCAGCCTATGGCGCGGTTTGTAATCGCTGATTTACAAAGCGACTATCAAGCCTTTTATAAACCGTGGCTGAGTAAAGTAAAACAATGGCTTGATGAGGGTAAATCCCCTTATGTGTTTTTTCATACTGCCGATAATCGTGAGTCGCCACTACTTGCACGTCAATTTTGTAAAGATCTTGGGTATAATCACCCAGTACTCAACCCGTTCAGCGGCGAAAAAGAAGCGCAGCAACATGCCCTGTTTTAAAAATTAAAACAAAAATATAGAGACATAAAAATGAGTGAATACGCCCGTTATTTTACAGGCTACCCTGCAAACATTGTTGAGCAAGTATTAAGTCTTATTAGTAACAATAAGGTATGTGACTACTTACTTAAAAAATACCCGCATACGCATACTATTACCAGCGACAAACTGCTTTACAGCTACGCAACAGAACTTAAAAAGCAGTATTTAAAAAACGCTCCACCTTTTGGTCGCGCTGCGTTTAAAAAACAAGGTGACATGGTAACTAACGCATTAGGTACTCACACCTACCGTATGCAAGGTAAAACCCGTAAACACGATTTAGCCATCAACAGCGATTTATTGCGCGCCCCCGAGCCATTATTAAAAGCGTTGGTTGTGCATGAACTCGCCCATTTTAAAGAAAAAGACCACAACAAAAGCTTTTATAAGCTGTGTTGCCACATGGAGCCACAATACCACCAGCTAGAGTTAGATTTACGGATTTTTTGTGTAGTGGTTGCGATGGGAGAGAATCCGTATAAATAAGCTTTTTGGCACAGCAAATTTCATTAGTAATTAAAACCCTCATAAATGAAAAACGCGATCTAAATCGCGTTTTTATTGTTTACAGTTTTTCAATTCTGACAGCTATAAACTGACAGCTTTGGGTGTTAAAGCCCTAACTCAGCCATAAAGTCGTCATCGGCATCATCTTGCACGGGCTCTTTTTTAGCCTGCGCTTTTTCAGCTTTTTGCTTTGCTTCGTTTTCAATAATGTCATCAGGGTCAATAGCCTCAATAATGTCAAAATCGTGCAGTTTAATAAACTCGGTTTTATCCATTGCCAGTTCTAGGTAAAAAATATTTTGATTACGTGTAGTAAAAGTAACACGTCGTGCTTGTGGGCGATCCATTGTGGTATCTACCGAAATTTGCACTTGTTTATTGATCGCCATCATTTTTGGCTGATTTTGCGTAATAGAGGTATGTAATTGCTCGCGAACCTTAGAAGTAAAGTCACCTACTATTTGGTTCATTAACTCGCCCATTACGTTTGAAACATCGTCTGACAAGTGACTATGTGCAATTTCTTCTTCTGGCATACCCATGTTGCGCATGTAGTCGCCGTAAATTTCCATTGCAGCCTGCGATGTAAAGTTGGTTACAACAAGCCCTGTAAAGCCGCCATCAAACAATACAAAGCAACCAATGTCTGGTCGCATGCAGGTGCGTGTTATTTTTTGAACCATGGCCGAGTAACTTATTTCGTTACCGCTTGCTGATGAAAGTACCCCTGTCACAGAGTGACAAAGCGTTGCTAGTATATCGTCGGTGCTAATAACTTTACTTTTGCTCATTTAACGTTCTCTTTTGTACTTATTATTCATAATTCTAGCCAACCTACTGAATTTATCACTGACTATCCAGCATAAAATGTTAAAATAACCTTATTATTTTTAAAGAGACTGCCTTCGTGACCATAAAAGACAGTATTTACGCCTCTGAGCAACAAGTAAAAGATTTCAGCTTTGACCAAAATGTGGTTGAAGTATTCCCTGATATGATTCAGCGATCAGTGCCTGGTTATGCCACCATTGTAAGCACTATGGGTAAATTAGCGGGCCAATACGCTCAAAGTAATTCTAACTTGTATGACCTAGGCTGCTCATTGGGCGCGGTTACGCTGAGCATGCGCCGTAATATTCGCACCGATAATTGCAACATTATTGCAGTAGATAACTCACAAGCCATGGTTGAGCGTTGTAAAATGCATTTACAAGGGTTTAAATCGGACGTGCCGGTTACTGTTACCCTTGGCGATATTAACGAGCTTGAAATTCAAAACGCATCGGTTGTAGCAATGAACTTTACACTGCAGTTTATACCCCATGCACAGCGCCAAGCTGTGCTTGAAAAAATTTACGCTAACTTAAAGCCCGGTGGTGTATTACTACTTAGTGAAAAAATTAAAGCCGAAAACGAGCAGTGCGATAATTTACTGATTGACTTGCATCATGATTTTAAGCGTCATAATGGCTACTCTGAGCTTGAAATAAGCCAAAAGCGCACAGCAATAGAAAACGTTATGCGCCCCGATACACTCAGCACACATATTAATAGGTTAAGTGATATTGGCTTTAGCCAAACACAAGTGTGGTATCAATGTTTTAATTTTTGCTCAATGGTAGCAATTAAATAAAAAGAGTAATTTATGTCTCAATGGTTTAACCAATTTTACGCTGCAATTGCACAAAGCCCACTTAGCCACTGGCTAGAAACGCTACCCGCCCAATTAAAACATTGGCAGTTAGAGGCAAGCCATGGTGATTTACCACAATGGCAAAAAGTGCTTAAAAATTTGCCTGAAATAAACACAACTCACGTTGATATAGCCACTAAAGTAGAAATTGGCGCAAAAGGGGAAATGAGTGAAGGCCAACAAAAGCAAACTACACACTTATTAAAGCGCATGATGCCTTGGCGAAAAGGCCCATTCAGTGTGCACGGTATTGAAATAAACACCGAATGGCGCAGTGATTGGAAATGGGATCGCCTGCTTCCACATATTGAACCATTAAAAGGCCGTACAGTGTTAGATATTGGTTGTGGCTCTGGCTATCATTTATGGCGCATGCGCGGAGAAGGCGCCGAGTTTGTAGTGGGTATTGATCCTTCTGACTTATTTTTGTGCCAGTTTCAGGCAATTAAACACTTCAACCCCGACGAAAACGTGCATTTATTACCATTAGGTGTAGAAGCCCTGCCAGAGCTTAAAGCCTTTGATACGGTATTTTCAATGGGGGTACTTTATCACCGTCGCTCGCCAATTGATTTTTTAGCGCAGTTAAAAGCGCAGCTTCGCCCGGGCGGCGAGTTAGTGCTTGAAACCTTAGTTATTGAAGGCGACGAAAATACAGTACTCGTGCCTACCGACCGCTACGCAAAAATGCGCAATGTGTGGTTTATTCCAAGTACTGTTGCATTAAAACTGTGGATGGAGCGCGTTGGCTTTAAAGATGTGCAAATAAAAGATTGCGCAATGACCACGCTTGATGAACAACGCAAAACCGATTGGATGGAAAACGAATCGTTAGTTGATTTTTTAGACCCAACCGACACCAGTAAAACCATTGAAGGCTACCCTGCTCCACTTAGAGCGATACTAACCGCCAAAGCATAGCGGTTAATTTAACGCTTTTAATACTAAAAAAACGTCAACGGGCGTTTTTTTTGTTTATTTAAACAACAAACAGCGGACAAGTGTCCTTGTTAATTATTTCAAACCTATATTTACGCTAGCCGCGCAGATGCAATTGTTGTAAAATACGCGCGTTTCTAAGCAACCCAAAACAACTATTTTGAGGAAAACCTGTGAGCGAACAAAAACAGTCTCTTAGCTATAAAGACGCGGGCGTAGATATCGACGCTGGTAATGCACTTGTTGAGCGTATTAAAGGCGTAGTTAAAAAAACCCGTCGTCCTGAAGTGATGGGCGGAATTGGTGGTTTTGGCGCACTTTGCGAAATTCCTGAAGGTTATAAACAACCTGTATTAGTAGCGGGTACTGATGGCGTGGGTACTAAATTGCGTATGGCAATTGACCTTAAAAAGCACGATACCGTAGGTATTGACCTAGTAGCTATGTGTGTAAACGATTTAATTGTTCAAGGTGCTGAACCCCTGTTTTTTCTAGATTACTACGCAACGGGTAAACTAGACATAGACACAGCAGCCGACGTAGTAACAGGTATTGGTAAAGGGTGTGAAATTTCAGGTTGTGCCCTAATTGGTGGCGAAACAGCAGAAATGCCAGGTATGTATGATGGTGAAGACTACGACATGGCAGGCTTTTGTACCGGTGTGGTTGAAAAATCAAAAATCATTGATGGTACTAAAGTAGCTGCAGGCGATCAGCTTATTGCCCTTGCCTCTAGTGGCCCACACTCAAATGGTTTTTCTTTAATTCGTAAAGTACTTGAGGTATCTAACGCCGACACCAATCAAGTAATTGATGGTAAAACATTAGGCGAGCATTTATTAGAGCCTACACGTATTTACGTTAAACCTTTACTTGAGTTATTTAAGCACGTTGACGTGCATGCCCTTTCGCACATTACTGGCGGTGGCTTTTGGGAAAATATTCCACGCGTATTACCTGCATCAGCTAAAGCTGTGGTTAAAGGCGACAGTTGGCAGTGGCCAAGTGTTTTTAACTGGTTACAAGAAAACGGTAATATTACTACACATGAAATGTACCGTACATTTAACTGTGGTGTAGGCATGGTTTTGGTTGTTCCTGCCGATAAACTTGAGCAAAGCTTAACTATGCTTAAAGATTTAGGTGAAAACGCTTGGCACCTTGGCGAAATCCAAGATGCGGCACCAGGCGAAGAGCAAGTAGACATCGTAGGTGGTGCTAAGTAATGGCACCTACTCGTCTAGTAGTTTTAATTTCAGGCAGTGGCTCTAATTTACAAGCCATCATTGATGCCTGTGAACGTGGCGAGATAAATGGACATATTGCGGCTGTTATTAGCAATAAAGCAGACGCATATGGCCTAGAACGAGCTAAAAATGCAGGCATTGCAACGCAAGTACTCAGTCATAAAGATTTTGACTCGCGCGAGGCCTACGACGCGCAGTTAATGAACGTTATCGACTCTTTTGAACCAAATCTAGTTGTATTAGCTGGGTTTATGCGTATTCTTACACCTAGCTTAGTGCAAAAATATATTGGAAAAATGTTGAACATTCATCCATCTTTGTTGCCTAAGTACCAGGGGCTGAATACCCACCAAAGAGCAATTGATGCAAAAGACGATGTTCATGGCGTAAGTGTTCACTTTGTAACTGAAGAATTAGACGGTGGTCCAGTCATTCTTCAAGCACAAATACCTGTACTCAAGGATGATACAGCAGACACATTAGCAAAGCGCGTGCACCAACAAGAGCATATAATTTATCCTTTGGTGGTCAAATGGTTCAGTGAACAAAGACTTACTATGGAAGCAGATTATGCGGTTCTTGACAAAAAACAACTTCCTGCACACGGCGCGCACTACCCACAATAAAAAAATAAGCGCCCTAATGCTATGTGCGGGCGCTTTACTTCCAACAAGCCTTATTGCAGGCGAATTGACTCAATACGAAGCCAAGTATGATATTTTGCGTAAAGGCAGCAATCACGG
>NZ_NTLW01000023.1:0-1975 GCF_002632075.1 Pseudoalteromonas sp. ESRF-bin5
ATCAACTAGTTGGTTTCTAGCTAGGTAAAGTTTTAAATTTCACCTAAACTGATTTGTTGGATATCGTTATATCGCATTGAAAAAAATTATAAACTTTATTTTTCGTTAAGTATTGATTAACAAAAGTTGAGTTAGTCTGTATAAAACTCAGTGAGCTAGTACTTAATTAGCCACAATTTATTAGTTGTTAAAATGGGAAGAAAACAATGAAATTAAAATCACTAACTATTGCAATTGCGTTAGCTGCAACTAGCGTATCTACATTTGCTGCTGACAAGCAAGAAGGTTTCTACATTGGCGCATTTGGCGACTACTACGATGCGTCTTGGGAAAATATGAGCGCACAAGCTGGTCTTGACGTAAACGAGTCGACTGGCTTTGGTCTTGAAGCGGGTTACCGCTTCAGTGATTTTTGGAGTGCTCGTTTAGAGTATGCAGATCTTGATTTCAATGCATTCGACAAAGCCGCTGGTAACCGTAACAACATCGACGGTAGCCGTTTTGGTATTGATGCGCTTTACCATTTAGATGGCGGTCCTTTCTACGGTTTAGTTGGTATTAAATCAATGGACGTTGTTGATGACAACACGTTCTTAAATGCAGGTGTTGGTTACAGACACTTCATTACTGACAACTTATTCGCTAACGTTGAAACTGCTGTATACCAAGGTATTGATAAAGGTTACACAGATGTTGGCGCTAAATTAGGTATTAACTATTTCTTTGGACAAAACACTATGCCTGCTGAGCCGGTACAGCCTGCGCCAGAGGTTGTTGAAGTTATGGTTGAGCCAGTAGACAGCGACAATGACAATATTTTAGATGCTGATGACAAGTGTCCTAATACACCAATGACAGATGCTGTTGATGGTACTGGTTGTACTTTATATGAAGATAAAGAAGTAACTGTGAGCTTATTAGTAACGTTCCCTAACGACAAAGCTGCTGTATCACAGCGTTACTTAGACGACATCGATCAAGTTGCATCTTTCTTAAAAGATTACCCAGATACAACAGTGCTTTTAGAAGGTCATACTTCAGCAGTAGGTAAAGCGACTTACAACAAAATGCTATCTAAAAAGCGTGCTGATTCGGTAGCTAAGCAATTAATAGCTGACGGTATTGCATCTGACCGCATTACTACGGTAGGTTTAGGTGAAGAGCGCCTTAAAAATGAAGCTAACACAGCCGCTGCACACGCAGAGAATCGTCGTGTTGAAGCGCACATCAAAACAATCAAAACAGTAAAAGTTTTACGTTAATAGATTATTTTGATTATAAAAACCCAGCTTATGCTGGGTTTTTTTATGGCCGCTATTTATGCTTGTCTACCTAAATAGTAATGATTATTACTTAATAAGTATTCATGGAAATAGAATTTCCCGTAACTACTATTCATAGTGTTTATAGTCGGTATAATCAGTTGTGTAACTGGATGGATTTTCATCTATCTATAAAAGCTTTATAATTACTCGTTAGAATACTATAAGTATTGGGTAACAAGTGCGCATGAAGCGCTACCGAATACTTTCACGTCACCAAGAGGGCAATATTGTGCTACAAGAATATCGTAAACACGTAGAAGAACGTGCCGCGTTAGGTATCGTACCAGCGCCATTAGATGCTCAGCAAACTGCTGATCTTATTGAATTAATAAAAAACCCACCGGCAGGTGAAGAAGAATTCATTTTAGATTTATTAATCAATCGTGTACCACCAGGTGTTGATGACGCTGCTTACATCAAAGCAGGCTTCCTAGCCGCTGTTGCTAAAGGTGAAGCGACTACTTCTCTTATCTCTAAAGAAAAAGCAGCTGAATTATTAGGAACAATGCTAGGCGGATACAATATCGCGCCAATGATTGACCTACTTGATGACGAATCATTAGCGCCAATCGTAGTAAAAGGCCTTTCAAACACATTACTTATGTTTGATGCTTTCTACGACGTAGAAGAAAAAGCCAAAGCAGGCAATG
>NZ_NTLW01000178.1:0-25715 GCF_002632075.1 Pseudoalteromonas sp. ESRF-bin5
GCGCGTACTAAAGAAATAATGCATTTATCAAACTCTGATTCGCTAACTCAATTATTAAATCGAAATGCATTTTTAAATGATGCAAAAAAGAGAATTAAGCATTATCCAGACCCACCTTTTGCGCTATTTTTTATAGACCTAGATGGGTTTAAGAATATAAATGACGTGATGGGTCACAAGGTAGGCGATAATGTTTTAAGAAGAACAGCGAAACGTATTTCTGACGTGTGTGCTCATAATCAGCAAAAGTGCCGCTGGGGTGGCGATGAGTTTTTAATTTTAAGTGATTTTGTATGCAAAGAAAATACATACGATTTTGCTAAAGA
The DNA here is from genome assembly GCF_002632075.1 of Pseudoalteromonas sp. ESRF-bin5. Classification (NCBI taxonomy): domain Bacteria; kingdom Pseudomonadati; phylum Pseudomonadota; class Gammaproteobacteria; order Alteromonadales; family Pseudoalteromonadaceae; genus Pseudoalteromonas; species Pseudoalteromonas sp. ESRF-bin5. The sequence continues at coordinate 327 of NZ_NTLW01000178.1, forward strand.
AATTATTGATGCAATTACGCAGGATCATCCAGAAACAGAGCACGGTGCACGGGTAGGGGCAACCATAGGTATTGCACTTTACCCAGAGCATGGTAGAGATCTGGATGCCTTAATTTTAAATGCCGATATGGCAATGTATCATCAAAAGAGAATGAATCGTGGGCAAATAAGTTTTTTTAGCGAGTCGCTTCGTTCAGAATTAGAAAGAAAGCGCCTGCTTAGCGAAGAGCTTTTAACAGCGCTCATCAACAATTGTTTTTCGTTAGTATACCAGCCCATTATTGACTCTAAAACACATGATATTTATGCGATTGAGGCGCTTATACGTTGGCAATTGAAAGGAGAAAACATTCCTCCTGACGAGTTTATACCTATTGCTGAGCAGTATGGGTTAATTTCAAAAATAGGTTTTTGGGTACTCGAAACGGCATGCCAACAAGCACTTACTTTTCAAAAATTAACTCCAGATTTATCAGTCAGTATTAATGTATCTGTAATGCAGCTTAAGGAGATAGAGTTTGCCAGTAAGGTTAAAAGCATTTTGGCGGATTTAAATTTTCCTGCTCATAAGCTTCATTTAGAAGTTACTGAATCTGTATTTGCAAACGATAAGCATACATTTTTGTATGTGGTTAAATCATTACAAGAGTTGGGTGTTAGAATTTCAATAGATGATTTTGGAACCGGTTACTCTTCTTTATCAAGTATGCTTGATGTTGGTGTAGATATTGTAAAAGTAGATAAAAGTTTTGTTCAAGATGAGGATGAAAGAGGCTTAAGCATTGTTAACGCAGTAGTGCAAATGGCAAGTTCGCTTAATTTTAATGTTATTGCTGAAGGGGTTGAAACACCTTTGCAGTGCAAAAAGCTTACTCAACTTGGCGTAACGCATTTGCAAGGGTATTACTTTTCAAGACCGCTGACATCAAGCGCATTAATTGAATATTTAAACAATAAAAAAGCCTCATAAAGAGGCTTTTTTCAGTTTAACGAACCTGGGTTGTGGTTCGCTAACTTTATGTACAGAGTTAAAATTAATTAATCTTTATAAATCAAATGTTCTTGAAATTGCTAACACAATGCGCTCATCGGCGTAATCGTAGTCAAGGCTAGTATTTTCAGCTGCTACTTCAATACCAAAACCTTCGTAACTTGTTTGATAAGCAAGACGGTAGTGATTATACGATTTCTTTTGGTTTACATCCCAAGCCCATTTTTCACCGTCAAGTGAATTAGAGATATCAAAACTTGCACGTATTGCATGATTTGGTGCAAGTTCATAAGTATGAGCAATCATTGAAACTACATGGCCCGCACTTGTTCCAAAATAATCCCAGCTGTACCAAAAGTTAAGCTCTGTTTGGCCGTAGTCACTTGCGTAACCAAATTTAGTATAAACCTCTGGGTAATTTCCATCACTGTTATTACCTTGGTATGTATAGTATGCAATACCGTAGTCAACGCTAAACTTGTCGTTTAATTGTACATATCGACCAACATAGCCATCTAGTTCAAAATCAGTATCGTCACCAAAGTCAACGTTTGATGCCCATACACCGGCATACACGCCATTATCAAAAGCATAATCTAAACTTGCTTGTAAGGCAGGGTCGTTATCTGTTTGGCTAACACCATTAAAAGTGTAATCTGATGCTGCTGTGATAGTTGTTGACCAGTCTGCAGCTGCCGTTGTTGATAAAAGTGCTAGTGGCAATGCTACTGCAAGTTGTTTTAGTTTGTTGTTCATTATAAATCCCTAACTTTGTGTCTCAATTTTAGTGTAGTCAATCTTGTTTGCTTTTGGTGAGCTATCAATACTATTAACGGTTTTAAATTTGCTATAGCCAATGAAGCCAGCACATAGGAAAAACAAGGCAATCACCAATGCACCTACCCACTGTATTTGTAAAAACTCTAGCTTGAACAATAATGTTAATAATGAAAGCGCAAGTATGTTTCCAATCATATACTTCGCTTTACCAAAGCGTTTTACAGTGATGTTTAAATTATCTGTGTATAAACGCACTAACGAATCAAGTGAATTAATAACAAACACAATACCTACAAATACCATTGCAAAGTTTTTAATGCCTTGCGTTGGAATTCCCGCTTCATGATAGTGGTAAAGTACGCTGAACCAAATTGCGATTGGTATTGAAGGGAAAATCAACATAGCGCCAAGTACTTGGTAAGTTTTTAACCCGCCAACAAAACGAGAAGTAAACTGTCCAATCATAATACTCCAAGCAAACCACCAAAATAGGTAAAATTCATGGTAATCGTTAAGCGGTAAAACAAATTCATTTATGTTGGCAAAGTATGTGCCGATAGAGGCTAAGTTATCTGTGAATGCTGACATTTGACTGTCACCCAATACAAAGGCACCTGCCCACATAAACCCAATTAATGCTATGAATAACCAAGTTGTAGAAATACTTAAAAATCGTACGTACTTAATATCAGTACTTGAATATACCGCAAAACAAATTGCTGCAAATACAATTAAGTAAAACTCAGAAACGACACTTGAACCATCACCAATTTCAGGTAAATACCATGGAAGGTTTGAAAGTAAAAGGTATGCGGTAAAAGCACACGTACCAATAATTACTACATTATTGATAAATTTAACCCAAGGAATTTCGAAAAATTTAACTTTAGGTTCTATTACACAGAAATAAAAACACGTAAGAAAGTAAAATCCCCAGATCAAAAATCCCCAGTAACCAAACTCAATGGCCAGTGGATTTGCAAACGCGTATTCTGGGCTTGCTTTTATGTCTGCATAACCTGCAAACTCAGTTAAAGGAAACATTATAAGGCCAACATCAAGGCCTGAGGTAAAGAGTATTGCGATAAAAGTAAGTGTTTTAACTGGTGTAACACCAACAACACGTACATTACCCCATTTTAATAAAATGATTGTAATTGCAAGTAGGGTAAAAATAATACCAGCATTAAGCCAAATGGTCATTGCTACCCTCCAATAGTGAGTTATTCATAAGCACTCCGTTTTTATTGTTCAATCTTGCATTATTACAACATAACCAATTTATGTTGTTCGCCACTGCAAGGCACGCTGTGGTTAAACCTAACGAGGATAAACCAAGCATGTGGCTAAAATTAAATCTCCGTACTACGTTGCGTTTCTTGCCAGTTAGTTGGTATGGCAACATTCACATCCGATTTATGTAATGGACTTTTACCTAAAATTAAATCAGCGGCTTTTTCAGCAACCATAATCGTAGGCGCATTAAGGTTTCCGTTAGGAACTGTCGGAAATATTGACGAATCAACCACACGTAAGCCTTCAATACCATGTACTTGGGTATTTGAATTAACTACGGCCATGTTGTCTTCACCCATTTTGCATGAGCAAGAAGGGTGGTAAGCACTCTCTACGGCTTGGCGTACAAAGGCATCTATTTCTTCATCTGTTTGAATATGTTTACCTGGTTGAATTTCTTCATCACGGTAATCATCAAAGGCACTTTGCTCAATAATGTCGCGAGTTAAACGCACACAGGCTCTAAAGCCTTCAATGTCGTCTTTGTGCTGTAAGTAATTAAACAAAATTTGTGGCGGTTGCTCAGGGTTAGCTGATTGAATAGTAACGCTGCCACGGCTTTTTGGTTTGTTATGACCTACGTGAACTTGAAAACCATGACCTGCAAATGCACTACGCCCATCGTATCGCATAGCGGCTGGTAAAAAGTGATACTGAATATCAGGCCATTCAACTCCAGGCTTTGAGCGGATAAATGCACATGACTCAAAGTGGTTAGTAGCGCCTAAACCTTTTCGAGTGAGTAACCATTTAGCGCCAATTAAGCCCTTGGAAATAAGACCCAATTTGCCGTTTAGTGTAATTGGCTGCTTACATTTATATTGAAAGTAAAATTCAAGATGATCTTGTAAGTTTTGACCCACACCCGGTAAGTGGTGACTAACTTCAACGCCTGCTTTTTCAAGGATGTCTTTATCGCCAATACCAGATAGCTGTAATATATGCGGAGAGCCAATAGGGCCTGCACTTAAAACAACCTCTTTTGCTGCATGTGCTGTTTGAACATTACCGTTTACCTTGTACTCAATGCCTGTGGCTTTTTTACCGTCTAGAATAACTTTTTGAGCAAGTGCGCCAGTAATGACTGTTAAATTGCTACGTGATTTTACAGGGTCTAAATATTCACGAGAAGCCGAGCTGCGTACACCGTTTTTAACGGTCATGTGCATTGGGCCAAAGCCTTCTTGCTGTGACGCGTTATAATCGTCTGTACTAGCGTAACCGGCTTCTACACCTGCTTTTATAAACGTGGTGTACAACGGGTTTTGCATTTCGTTACCGTTATTAACGCCAAGTGGGCCTTTGCCACCTCGGTATGTGTTTTCTCCAAGGTAAAAGCTTTCCGCTTTTTGAAAATACGGTAAACACGATTGGTAATCCCAACCATTGGCACCGTGTTGCTGCCACTCATCAAAGTCTTTAGCGTGGCCGCGTACATACACCATGCCATTAATCGACGACGAGCCCCCAAGTACTTTACCGCGAGGGCAATGCATTTTTCGGTTATCTAAATACGGTTCTGGTTGAGTATGAAATTGCCATGCGTACTTGTCAGTATTCATAGGAATAGACAGCGCCGTTGGCATTTTTATAAAAATACTTTTATCACTGCCACCGGTTTCTAGTAGTAACACTTTGTTGCTTGAATCTTCAGATAATCGGTTAGCTAAAACACAACCCGCAGATCCCGCACCAACAATAATATAGTCGTAATGATTACTCATAAAAGGGCGCCTTAAAATGGGCTTTCTATGTCGGCCATACCAACATAAATAGACTTGGTTTGCGTGTAATGATCAAGTGTTTCTATGCCATTTTCACGGCCAATACCAGATTGCTTATAACCACCAACAGGCATTTCAGCAGGTGAGTTACCATAGGCATTAATCCAACAAATACCGGCTTCTAATTGATGAATTACGCGGTGTGCGCGTTTAATATCGCTAGTAAACACGCCTGCAGCTAGGCCTAGGTGAGTACCATTAGCCCGTGCAATTACATCGTCTTCGTCTTCAAAAACGAGTACGCTCATTACTGGGCCGAATATTTCTTCTTTAACAATCGTCATTTCATCGTTGCAATCAATGAACACAGTAGGTGCAACAAAGTAACCATCAGGCGCTGATTCAGGTGAAAGCGTTGAACCACCGGTAAGCAGTGTTGCGCCTTCTTCAATCCCTTTATTGACATAACTCATTACTAAGTCTTGATGCTTTTTAGAGATAAGCGCACCAAAGTTAGTGTTTAAATCTTGCGGGTCGCCCGCAATAATATTTTTCTCTGTTCGCGTTTTAAGCTCATCAATAAATTGCTGATATATATTTTTATGAACGTAAATACGTGTACAGTTAGTGCAAATTTCGCCTTGGGTATAAAAGTTACCTAGCATGGCAGCGCTGACTGCTTGCTCTATATTTGCATCATCAAACACAACAAGCGGCGACTTACCGCCAAGCTCCATGGTTACGTCTTTTAATGTGCCTGAAGCACTTGCGACTACTTTTTTACCTGTGCCTACTTCGCCAGTGAACGACACTTTGTCAATCTCACTATGTGCAGTTAGCCATTGGCCTACATCACCCGCACCTTGTACTACATTAAATACGCCAGCAGGTACGCCCGCTTCTACAAAAATTTCGGCAAGTTTAATAGCGCCTAGTGGCGTTTCTTCAGATGGTTTAAATATAAATGCGTTGCCAGCAGCAAGGGCTGGGCCTGATTTCCAACATGCTATTTGTAGCGGGTAGTTCCACGCACCAATACCGGCACAAATCCCTAATGGCTCTTTACGTGTATAGTAAAAGTCTTCGCCTACCATTTGTTGTTGGCCTACTTGCGCAGGGGCTAGGCCTGCAAAGTATTCAATTACATCGGCGCCGGTTTCTATATCAACACAGTTTGCTTCTTGCATTGGCTTACCGGTATCAAGCACTTCTATTAAGGCAAGCTCATCGTTACGTTCGCGAAGTATTGCCACAGCGTTTAATAAAATACGGCTGCGTTCAATAGGTGTCATTTTAGACCACTGTGCAAAACCTTGCTTTGCACTTTCAATGGCTGCGTTTTGAACAAATTCATCGGCAACTTCGACACTGTAAATAACTTCACCTGTTGCAGGGTTAGTTACATCAAAAGTTTCACCGCTTTGGTTAGCAAGAAAATGGCCATTAATAAAATTTTGATAGACTGGTGTGCTCACGCTAGGCTCCATATTGCTTGATGAGTGAATTGACATAGCTTTTTGCTAGAGTTTCACTGTGTTTAAACTGGTTTTTGTCTGATTTACTCAATACTGCTCTCAACCATAGGCCATCAATCATAGCGGCGCTAAGTTCAGCAGCTTGTTTTGCTTGCTCAATAGGCATTAATTGCTTAAATGAGAATGCTAAATTACTTTGCAAGCGTTTACTGTTTACATTTTGCAGTCGGTGAAGTTCGTCATCGTGCATTGATTGCGCCCAAAAGCTCAACCAAGTTTTGGTTGTATCACTGCGCTGTTGTACAAGCGCAAAGTTAGCTTCAACAATAAACATAAGGCGCTGTGTAGCGCTGGTGTTGTTGCACACTTTTTCAATAAGGTCTTTTTTAAGATTAGAAAGCAAATAACGAACAGTTGCTTCTATTAAACCCTGCTTACCACCAAAGTAATGACTAATAATGCCTGACGATAAACCCGCATTTTTACTGATGCTGTTAATAGTGGTTGCTTGTAATCCACGCATCGCCACTGACTCAATTGTCGCGTCAATTAACTGTTGACGCCTGACCGGTTCCATTCCAACTTTAGGCATAATTTTTATTAATTGAACGTTCAATAAAGATAACCTTAAGGTAATAGCTCTAACAATTCAAGGGTGAAGTAAATAGTCAGATACTAAAATGTAGATGAATTATTAATAAAACCAACAGGAGAAGTGCTTAAGTAAATAGATGCAATAGATGGTTAATTACTATTTAAAACAGTAGTTTAAATATTATTTTAGAAATACTTAAGAGTGTAATTATATCTTTACTCCTTGTTATCAAATAAAAGATAAATAAATTTATTTGAGTGGTAATAATTAGAGTACTAATAGTATTTTTTTAATCCAACTGAGCACAAACACAACAATTACTTAGTGCACTAATAACTTAGGGAAGGTTAGTATTGCTAGGGGTACGGTAAGGAAACTAGCTCTGGCTAAACAATATTAGCAACGCTAGTTTGGAACTTACCTGAGGATTTTTATCTGGCTTGTATAGATGTTATTTAATATAAATAATAGCTATTATTGTTCGCTAATCACGCCTTTGAATAGAAGGGGGTAACGTCTTAGGCGATTTCCAATATAGTCGTCAGCTAGTATTTGTTCACAAATGAAATTAACATCATCACTTGCCTCAAATACCCAGTCAAAGCGTTCAATTGCGAGTAAAAACCCCCGTTTTAAATGGCGTTGGCTTCTGTATTGTTCCAGGTTTTTTTGAATGACGGCGAGTTTTGATGGATCTGATTTAAGCGCAGCTATTACCTGATTGATAAAGGCTGTATTGAGCTTGCTGTCGCTGCGCTTTCTTACTTTTCTTGGATACATTATTCCTCGTTGGCGATATTGTGTAATTTTTTTAAGAAATCATCTTTATGTTTATCGTGCTCGTAATCAAGATGATAAGTGTTATGAAAACCAAAGCGTAATAGTACGCCACTACCTTGTAAATAAATTGTGTATCCATCTACATCTGAGAATGCAGTAACACCTTGATAATGCTTGCCTTCATCGTTCGTTTCTCCGCGTTTTTGTATTCGCTCGTACACGGCAAGTATTTGTTTATTGTCGAGTTCATTTTTCATGATTGGCACCTTTAATTTAAAACACTTACGTTAAAGTTGTGTGGGGCGATCAACTTAAAAGCAATGGTTAAGAGTAAGTTTAATGCAAATATTCGCTATGTTTAAGTAATTGAAAGTGATAGTGGGCGAATTTAAGTTTGTTCAAACCCGGTAAGAATAGTCGCGATATGCAATTTAACATTTTGGGGGTAAATAAATACGAGTAAACAAATACAATTATTTATTGCTACAGACTACATTGAGTATCAGGTTGTTTTTAAAGCTAAAAAACGCAGTTGGAATGAGCAACTGCGTTTAAGTATATAGTTACAAGCCAACGTAACTATAGTTGAGGAAATTTAACCAATTAGCCAGTTAATACCTGGCTGTGTACTTGTTCGTTTAATACAATAACTTCAGCTCGTTTGAAAAAGTTAAAGTCGGTTGCTGTAGCCAGTGTGTATGCGCCCATCATACGGCTGATAATTAAATCGCCGTTGCTTAGTTTTGGCAACATAATCGAGTCACTCACTACGTCTATGCTGTCGCATGTTGGGCCAGCAAGTACAGACTCAAAACGCTCGCCATCTTGTTTAGCACTGTCTATAGGGTAGGCTGCTTCGTCAAACATTAAGCCGCTGAAAGAGCCGTAAATACCGTCATCTAAGTAATACCACGTTCTACCTTCGCGCTGCGCTTGGCCCATAACTGAGGCTACGCTAGTTACGCTACTTGCTACAATAAAACGACCCGGCTCTGCAATAATTTGCATTGTTTCGGGTAATTGCGCTAATGCTACATTTATTGGTGCACAAAAAACGTTAATTGGCAGTACATCTGCGCTGTATGGTACAGGGAAACCACCACCAATATCGAGTGTGCTAAGTGCTGGTAAACCAAGTTCACTGACTTTGTTAATTACTTTTGCACACGCATTTATTGCTTCAACATATTTAGTTGGGTTTGGTGATTGCGAGCCAACGTGAAACGATAATCCTTTTATACGAATACCTAGTTGCTGTGCGTAGCTAATAATGTCAATTGCAGCGTCAGGGCTGCAGCCAAACTTTTTAGATAAATCTGCAAATGCATCTTTATTACGAAAGCTTAAGCGCACTAAAATTTCAGCTTGGTCTTTGTAGGCAATAAACTTTTCAAGCTCGTTTATGTTATCAACAACAAACACTGTGCAGCCATACGCTAGCGCATCGCGAATATCACTGTCGCGCTTAATAGGGTGAGTGTGTATAGTACGTTCACTTGGCACGCCTTGGCTTGCCACTAAATCAACTTCACCACTTGTTGCCAAATCAAAGCTTGCGCCTTCTTCAAGTAAGGTGCGCACAACAGCGGCTAAAGGCAGTGGTTTTAATGCAAAGTGTAAAACAACGCCTGGTAATGCATTTTTAAGCGCGTGGTATTGGCGACGAATAGCTTCGCAGTCAAGGACCATAAGTGGTGCACCAAATTGTGCTGCAAGTTGCTCAATGTGCGTGTTGGTCGGTTGTACATAATCAAATGCCTGATTTGCAGCAACCGCTGCTGAAGGTACTTTAGTTACGGTGTCTTTTAGTTGAGTTGATAAAGCCATTATATTTTCCGAGTCAATTAAGCAACCGCTCGGGTTATGGTTTATCCGCGAGTCGGTTGAGTGAGATCAATAGTGCTTACGCACAGTCAAATTCACTCTTGGATAGTTGCTCTATCGCCTTGCTACAAACAGGGTTTGTAATGTACTCGGATTGGCTATCATCAAGAAGCGGCGAGATAATAATACCCAATATTATGTTATGCAATATAAAAAACATTAAAATTAATAATAATTTATTTTATTTATAAACAAACGGTTATACGATTTAAAGTGCTTATCTTAACGACAAGAATATTAAATCTATACCCAGCTTAAAGGGTATTTTGGGTACTTAAAACAGAGTTGCGGCATTAAAAAAAGCCCAAAAGGGCTTTTTTACGTTGAAAAATTAACTACCAAGAGTATTTAGCGAGCGTTTGTGCTTTCAAATATTTTATCAGCTGAAGCTGCAACAAAGCCTGTGTAAAGTTCACCATCAGCTTTAGGGTAACGTATTGCAAACTCATAAAAACAGCTAGGAATGCGCATGTCGCCGTCGCCAAAGGTAACGGCGTAATCATCAGCAAGTGTTGATGATTGCTCCAGTAGCACCTCTGGCGAGCCTTTTACTTCGCCGCCTGATGTATTAAGCGCAAAGCCTGCATCTTTAAGCGCTTGGTTAACATCGTGAATGTTATCAAACTTGGCAAGCATATTAATATTTACAGTAAAGTGGTTTGCACGGTAGCCCCATGCCGACATCCACGCTGCGTACTCACTTTCAGCGAGTAATTGCTTATAAGTGTCGCTACTTACTTGCCAATGGGTGCCTGAGTATAAAAAGTTATCGGCAATTACTGCGTTTTCATCTATTTGCTCTACCATATCTGTCACAATGGCTTGTAACTCTGGTGAACACTTTTCAACTAATAACTCAGAGATAAATACTTTAGGTTGCTTAGGATCGCTGTGTTCGTAGTGTTTAGCGTATAGCTTTTTAGCTTCAAAGTGGTATTCGCCGCACTCTGTGTAACCTAACGCTAAAAAGTGTGCTGCTAGTTTTTCAAGGCCTACTTTTTCAATATTGAACGTACGTAGCGCAATATGGTCGTTAATTATGTCGTCTTTTTGGGTTGAACCTAAAAGGTCATGAATTTCATCTGCCGATGGGGTAACTGCTAAATAGTTATCCCATAGGTTTTCAAATAATGTATTTACGTTAGTATGCATGTTAAATCCTTAAAAATGGGTATTATTCTATTACTAAGCCAGGTGCTAAAGTTTGCGGTAAATTCACTTTTTCTGATTCAACCGACGCAACAGGGTAAGCGCAGTAATCTGCAGCATAATAAGCGCTAGCACGGTGATTACCACTTGCACCAATACCACCAAACGGTGCAGCACTAGATGCACCCGTAATAGGGCGGTTCCAATTTACAATGCCAGCACGAATACGCTTTAAAAAGTGGCTGTAATCATCTTCGTTATCGCCAAGTAAGCCTGCTGATAAACCAAAGCTGGTGTTATTAGCCTCTGCTATTGCGCTGTTAAAGTTGTTGTAGCGGTAAACTTTTATAAGCGGGCCAAAGTGTTCTTCATCGGCCATGTTGGTAATGTTAGTAACATCAATAATACCTGGGCTTACAAAGCCGGTGCCTGCTTTTAGCTGCTTAAGCTCAACGAGTATTTCGCCGCCGCTTTCAACTAATTCTTTTTGCGCAGCAACCATACCAAGGGCTGCTCTTTCGCTTATCATTGCACCCATAAATGGCTGGTCAGTTGCAAAACTGTCGTCAACAACGATATTTTTAGTCGCGCTAATTAGTTTTTCTAAAATGGCATCGCCATTGGTTGAATTCTCAATAAACACGCGGCGGGCACAAGTACAGCGCTGGCCAGAAGTAATAAAGCCAGACTGAATAATATCGTGCACTGCAGCGTTTACATCGGCTACATCTTTAACTATTAATGGGTTATTACCGCCCATTTCAAGTGCTAATATTTTACCTGGGTGGCCTGCAAACTGTTTATGTAATAAATGGCCGGTGTTTGAGCTGCCGGTAAAAAATAAGCCGTCTATGTCTTTATGTGAAGCAAGTGCTTTACCTGTTTCTACCTCACCTTGAACTAGGTTAATAACACCCGCTGGTAATCCTGCTTTTAACCAAAGTGCTAAAGTAAATTCAGCAACGTGAGGGGTTAGCTCAGACGGTTTAAATACAACGGTGTTACCCGCTAAAATAGCCGGTACGATATGGCCATTAGGTAAATGCCCAGGGAAATTATACGGGCCAAATATAGCTACAACGCCGTGTGGTTTATGGCGTATAAAGGCTTTAGCACCCGGCATTGGGTTTTCTGTTGTGCCGGTGCGTTCATTATAGGCTTTGATAGAAATGGCTACTTTACCAGTCATAGCGCCTACTTCTGTTCGTGTTTCCCAAAGAGGCTTGCCGGTTTCGCGCGCTATAATGGCTGCAAATTCTTCGCTGTGCTCTTTTAATTGTGCTACAAAGTTTTCAAGTATGGTTATACGCGACTCAATTGGCGTATCGGCCCACTGTACTTGTGCGGCTCTAGCTGCATTAATTGCAGAATCTACTTGCTCGGCATTTGCGCCATTACCTTGCCATACAACTTCGCCGTTACTTGGGTTAACAGAGTTAAAAGCGGGGCCTTGGCCTGTTTGCCATTGGTTATTTATAAGGTGTGTGTTCATATTTGTTTTACAGGCGGAAAAAACGCGCTGCATCTCCTTGGGATAGATTAAGGGCATCAGCCACTTCTTGGCTTATTACTAATGTGTGCTTAGCGTGGTTATAGTGGGCGTGCTGGGTAAAGGTTGCTCTAAACCCACTTACACCTTGATTGCAAACGGCTAAAGTATCTGAGCTGTGCTGGCTAATATGTTCCAGCTCGCCAATTGTAATAGGGCATACTTGAGACTCACGAACACTGCGAATATTACCAAGCTTAGCTTCTACCGTTGGCCCTGCATCAAACAAATCAACGTAGCCACGATGCTCAAAACCTTCTTTTTCGAGCAGTTTGAGCGCCGGTTTAGTTTTATCATGCACGTTGCCAATCACTGCTTGGGCTTTTTTACTGAGTAAGTTGACGTAAATAGGGTATTTAGGCATTAACTCACTAATAAACACTTTATCGCCAAGCCCCACTAAGTGATCAGCCTGAGGAAACTCAATACTAAAAAAGTGCTCTTGCAGCCACTGCCAAAACGGTGAATGACCATCTTCGTCACTTACACCGCGCATCTCAGCAATCACGGTATCGGCAAAGCGTTCGCTGTGCTGCGCCATAAATAAAAAGCGTGAACGTGATAAAAATCGACCGGTTAAACCTTTGCGGCTGTTTTCGCGCAAAAACAAAGTACATATTTCAGAGCATCCGGTGTAATCGTTACACATGCTTAAAATATCTACGGTGTTATAAACATTAAGTGTAGGCGAGTGGTGTACTGTTTTACCTAAATGGTAATGGTACAGCGGTACCGATAAGCCAACCGCGGCTTCTATGGCGGTAGTACCAATGACTTCACCTGTTTCGCTATCTTCTAAAACAAATAGGTAGCTCTCATCTAACGTCTGATTGATATTTTTAGCAAAGCTTTTTTCGGCACGATCTATTTTTTCTTTTAATTGCTCATCGTCCACCGGAAGTGATGTAAACCCATGGCCTGACTCGATTGCAATTTGCTTAAGTGCGGCAAAATCTGCAGTGGTAATAGGACGTAATACTTGCATTTATTACTTGCTCCAACAGCGCGCCCTAGGGCGCGCTTAATTAAATTAGCCGTTTACTACGTCGCTTACTGCTTTTTCAAAGCGTGCTAGGCCTTCTTTAATATCTTCAAATGGAATAACTAAAGAAGGGGTAAAACGAATAACATTCATGCCTGCAACAAGGTTCATTAAACCATTGTTAGCACTGGCAACTAAAAAGTCACGTGCGCGGCCTTCATATTTATCGTTTAATACCGCACCAATTAGTAAACCTTTACCACGTACTTCGCTAAATACGTTGTATTTTTCGTTTATTGCGTTTAAGCCATCACGGAATAACTGTTCGCGCTCTTTAACGCCGTTTAGTACATCAGGTGTATTTACGGTATCAAAGGCAGCTTCTGCTACTGCACAGGCAAGTGGGTTGCCACCGTACGTAGAGCCGTGCGTACCTATTTTTAAATGCTCTGCAATAGCAGTGCGTGTGATCATAGCACCTATAGGAAAACCACCACCTAACGCTTTAGCGGTTGTTAAAATATCGGGTACTACCCCTAAGCCTTCGTAAGCGTATAAATCGCCAGTGCGGCCAACGCCTGTTTGTACTTCATCAAAAATTAGTAGTGCATTGTGTTTAGTACATAATTCGCGTACTTTTTTAGCAAATTCGTCGGTAGGTGAAATAATGCCGCCTTCACCTTGAAGTGGCTCCATCATCACGGCACATGTTTTATCACTGATAAGTGCTTCAAATGCTGCAATGTCGTTGTAATCACAATGCATAATGTCACCAGGTTTAGGGCCAAAGCCATCAGAGTAAGCTGCTTGTCCACCCACCGTTACAGTAAAAAATGTACGACCGTGAAAACCTTTGTTAAATGCGATTATTTGCGATTTTTCTTCGCCGTGTACGTCAAGTGCAAAACGACGAGCAAGCTTAAGAGCCGCTTCGTTGGCTTCTGCGCCTGAGTTTGCAAAATACACTTTATCAGCAAATGTCGCTTCAACCATTTTTTGTGCTAAACGCAGGGCAGGCTCGTTAGTCATTACATTTGATAAGTGCCAAATTTTCTCGCCTTGCTCTTTTAAAGCAGATACAAGCGCTGGGTGACAGTGGCCTAAACAATTAACGGCAATACCGCCTGCAAAATCAATAAACTCATTGTCATTTTGATCCCATACACGTGAGCCTTCTCCTCGCACTGGAATAACAGCTGAAGGGTTGTAGTTTGGCACCATTACATCATTAAATAAGTCTCTTGTTACTTGCATTATGTACACCTAAAAATTGTGAATATTGAATAAAGATTAGCAAAATAAAAACGTTAGCGTTTTCTGAGCTAGGTAATTTTTGTTATTAGTGATTATTATCGAAGGTTATAAGTTAAATTTGCAGTGCTATTTTGTGAAAATTGATTACAATAAAAGTCAAAATAACGATATCAATAAGCAATATGATAACTCCACAAGATGAAAAGTTACTTTCTGTCCTTAAAACCAACGCTAGAGCGAGTATTTCTGATTTAGCTAGAATTCTTAATTTATCGCGTTCTACCGTGCAAAGTAGGATGCTTAAATTAGAAGAAACGGGTGTTATTAAAGGCTATAGCGTTGATTACGGCGATGCTTTTTTAAGTAAAATGGTATCGGCACATGTGTCAATAAAGGTGATTCAAAAGCTTACTACTAAGACGAATATTGAGCTAAAGCAAATTGATGCGATATCACAGCTTTATGCTATAAGTGGTGAGTTTGACTTAATTGCAGTTGTACAAGCACAAAACTTAGAAAAACTCAGCCATTTACTCGATGATATTGGTAATTTAGATGGTGTGGAACGCACAACTTCTTCGGTTATTTTAGAAACCAAGTTTAAACGTTGATGTACTTCCTATGTAAATTTATGTTTTATTGCACTATGGGAGAGCGCGTTTAACAACCACTTTTTTTGCTTTATCAAGTTTTATAAAGTAGGCATTACCACCAATTCCTTTAAACTCCTCGTCGGTGAATACAATTGTATTATCGTCATAAAAAGTGATGGCTTCTTTTTGCGTAACGATGCCTAAATCTATTTTAGACACATCACCAGAGAAAAACTGATCACCTTTAAAGTTCTCAAATAACCAAATACTGGTAGAGTCGAGTAGTACGAGTTTTTTACGATCTGGGCTTAACGCTGCAGAGGTTATCCAGCACAGTTTTTCCATTGTTGTACAGGTTTTAAAAGATCCTATTAATTGGGCTTTAAAGTTAGCAGCGTGGTCGCCTACTTTGTATAAATTTGTAATGCCATCAAAAGGTTCTGTGCGGTTTTTAGTGAATAAATAAAGGTGGCGACCCAAGGCTACAAACGCTTCTAGATCAAAATTACGATTACTTGGTTTTATTTGATTGCCATCCATTTCAGGATACGTAAACTTTATTATTTCGGCATTTGTTGTATCGGTTTTGATATCAATTGGATTCTCTATTTTATAAATAGTAAGCCAACGCCTATCATTTTTATTGTTGCCAAAATCACCTAAAAAGAAATGACCAAATTTATTTTGAGTCATGTCTTCCCAATCAATGTTTTTAGCATTAGAAACTAAAATTTCTTGCGCAATCGACCCATCTTTATTTAAGCGGTAAAGCTTTGGATCGTCACCCCCATCATTAATTGCCCACAAGCGATCGCGCTTATCAAATTCAATGCCTGATATTTCTTTGAGTTTAGGGTCGAATGAAATTTCCTTTTTACTATACAAGGTGTAGATTGAGGAAATAATAAACACTGCGACAACTAAAAAAATGAATGCTGTAGTTAATAAAATGCTTTTTTTCAACATGAAATTTACGATATTTCAGAGCGTTAACTTGATGTGTATTATCACTGATGTGAATACGTAACAAAAGCAGTTTATTGGGTAAGCTCTCTTTTTACTTCAAACCAAGTCATCAGTGTAATAAAGGTAAGTATTAAATAGTTAAATCGCTCCAATTGGTTTGAAAATTGCTGTGTACTAAATATGCCATTCTTAATATCTATATTTTATGTTTTACGCACTAATAAAGTGCGATAAGTAAGATTGCCTGCACTGTAATAAAGCGTAAACAAAAGTTTGCTTTACTACGGTTAGCTTAAAGTTTGACTGAATACATTCCCACATCGCCAGCTTAAAAATAGGCCCTGTGGCAATAATTAAATACCTTTTACTGTTTAGTTGGAGCCTACTATGTTGCACAAACGATTTTTTAAAACAAAAGATGAAGCGGAAATCACCTTTGAATTTGCTCACCCAGATGCGCAAGAGGTCTGCTTAATTGGCGAGTTTAACAGCTGGCAGCCCGTGCCAATGAAGCTTAATAAAAAACAAGGTGTGTTTAAATGCAAACAACGCCTTCCTCTTGATCAAAAATACCACTTTCGGTATTTAATAAATGGCG
Source organism: Pseudoalteromonas sp. ESRF-bin5 (assembly GCF_002632075.1). Lineage (NCBI taxonomy): Bacteria > Pseudomonadati > Pseudomonadota > Gammaproteobacteria > Alteromonadales > Pseudoalteromonadaceae > Pseudoalteromonas > Pseudoalteromonas sp. ESRF-bin5. Next base: position 16,943 of record NZ_NTLW01000178.1, read on the forward strand.
AATTTTGGGATAACGATCATAAAGCAGACGCTTATGAGGCTAACAGTTTTGGAACTGAAAATAGTATTGTTAACACCCAACGTATTAATTAAGGCCTGTAAATGAACGAACTTTCGCAGTTGTTTTACTTACACGGTATTGGTTATGAGTTTACTAAATACACAGGCGAGCAGATATTTTTCAGTGAAGATACACGTAAGCGTGCCCTGAAATGTTGTGGTGTTGATACCAACAACTATAATAAAATAGCTCAATTAAATTACAAGCTCGATGTAGAGCCTTGGATGCAGCTCTTGCCCAATGTAAGTTTAATTGAGCAAAAAGACTTTTATTTAAAAGTGAAAATAGATGACAGACAACTTAGCCAAACTGCATCAGTAAGTGTTGAACAACTGGGAATAAAGTGTGAATTTACTAACCTTGATGATTTAAAAATTACAGGTGAATACCACTTTAATGGCGTCCGTTATATTGAAATTGCACTGCCTTTACCTTCAATACCAATAGGGTATTACCACGCAGACATTACAGTAGGTGAACAGCACGCAAGTACTGAGATCTGGTCTGTGCCCGAGCGTGTATTTCAAGTTGAAGACACAAAAAAAACGGGGGTGTCGGTTCAGTTATATACGCTTAAAAATAATGAAAGACTGGGAATTGGCGACTTTTCAGATTTACTCACGCTAGTTGACTTGTGCTGTGAGCACAATATGGATTACATATTGCTCAATCCTCTGCATTTGTTGTTTTGCGACATGCCTGAGCGTGCAAGCCCATACAGCCCTAATAGTCGAGCGTTACTAAACCCTTTATACATTTCTGTTGATTTGTGCGAAGACAGTAAAAACAATGCTGAATTAGCAAAAATTATGCAAAGTGATGAGGCGACTTCTCTTTTAAATAAAAGCGGACAGTTTATTAATTACGAGGATGTTAGTTGCGTTAAATATAAATTATTTAAAGCACTGTACAACCATTTTGAATTAACAGCCAGTAAGCTTCGTCGTGATGCATTTAATACTTTTTGCGATAAACATCAGCCCACCTTAAAAACAATAGATTCACAAACCCCTCTTTTTGATTATTACCTACAGTGGCAAGCGCATCTTCAACTTGGTTTATGTCAAGAGCGGTGTATGAAAGGAGGTATGGCAATAGGTCTGATTAATGATTTAGCTGTTGGGTGCGCTGGCGATGGTGTTGAGTTCAAATCACAACAGTCATTATTCGCCGATAATGCCAGTGTGGGTGCACCGCCTGACCCTTGGGCTGAGGGCGGGCAAGATTGGGGGTTACCGGCTTTAAACCCGCAAAGTTTAGCACACAATAACTACTCATTTTACCGTTCGTTAATTCGTGAAAATATGCAGAATGTAGGCGGGCTAAGAATCGACCATGTTATGGCTATTCGCCGCTTGTGGTGGTGTTTTGAAAATAATGGTCAGCGTGATGGTTGCTATATTTATTACCCCTTTGAACATTTGCTGGCTATTTTGAAAATAGAGTCGCATATTAATCAAAGCATAGTTATAGGTGAAGATTTAGGCATTGTTCCACCAGAAGTAAAACATGCATTATCAAGTAGTGGTATTTTTTCAAACAGTTTGTTTTATTTTGAAAAGCAAAACGATGGTGATTTTTTACCATTACACGAATTACCCTCTCAGTGTTTGTTGATGATTGCAAATCACGATGTACCGCCCTTTACAGGCTGGTGGCAGCACGATGACATAGCTATAAAACAACAATATCATTTAATTGGCGACCAACAATCAACGCAAATTACCAACCAGAGAATCGATGAAAAGACGCGATTGCTTCGTTTTATTAATGCTACAGCTAATCTTACATTAACAATACACAGCGATGCTAAGTCGGTTTACCGTGCGCTTAGCCAGTGTTTAGCTGGCTCAGATTCTCGATTGTTTGCACTACAAATAGATGATTTAGATGAACAGCAATATCCGGTGAATATTCCTGGTACAGACAAAGAATATCCAAATTGGCGACGTGTATTAACACATACATGTGAAGAAATTTTTGCTAACAACGCCACGCTTTTAGCTGCAATCGATTCAATAAGGAAGGGTTAAATGAGCAGTACAGCTTCAAATAGTTCGGCATTACCTAAATCTCAATGCGCTGACTACGATGCCCAAGTTAATGCACTTAACATAGGGCGATTTAAAGACCCATTTAGCTTTTTAGGTGCACATAAAGTAAGTGAATCAAATATAGAAGTGCGTGTATATTTACCCGGTGCCCAACATGTTTCTTTGTTAATTGACAATCAAATAGTCGAAACGCAAAGATATAAGCACAGTGATTTATTTATAGCCCGTGTAAGTCATTTGCCTACCTCGCCTTATTTATGTACAGCTAAATATAGCGACACTTCGACTACGTTTTTTGATGAATATAGTTTTAACAGTGAGCTTGATACAGATGCCATGTACTTATTCAACGAGGGCAGTTTAGAGCATGCATACTTGCACTTTGGCGCGCACTTTACCAACCAGCAAGATGTAGATGGTGTTCGTTTTTGTTTGTGGGCACCTAATGCAGCCAGCGTTTCAATTATTGGTGAGTTTAATTTTTGGCAAGCGAATCGACATTTTATGCGTTTTCACCCTGCCAGTGGTGTGTGGGAGTTATTTATTCCCGAGCTTAAAGCAGACATGTGCTACAAATTTGCCATTACAGCGCAAAGTGGTGAGGTAATAGAAAAAGCAGACCCTTACGCTTTTAAAATGCAACAGGCACCTGGTACCGCGAGTGTTCTTCAATACAAACCAGAGGCAATAGCGTTAAGTGAACAAGCAATAAGCAATAGGCAAAAGCGTAATCATATAGACGCACCAATCAGTATTTATGAGGTGCACTTAGCGTCGTGGCAGCGAGGTGAAGGTAATCGTTATTTAAGTTATACCGAACTTGCCGACAAACTCGTAAGCTACGCGCTTGAAATGAACTTTACTCACTTACAGCTTATGCCCATAAGTGAATATCCGTTTGACGGTTCATGGGGCTATCAGCCTGTTGGGCTGTTTGCTCCAACCAGTCGTTTTGGCGATTACAACAGCTTTAAATATTTTGTAGAGCAATGCCATAAATATAACGTAGGGATTTTACTTGATTGGGTTCCTGGGCATTTCCCAAGTGATCCCCATGGTTTACACCGATTTGATGGTACGCACTTGTACGAACATGCCGATATGCGCCAAGGCTTTCATCCAGATTGGAATACTTATATTTATAATTATGACCGTCCAGAAGTTAAGAGCTTTTTGATTTCTAATGCAATGTATTGGCTTCATCAATTTGGCTTAGATGGTTTAAGAGTAGATGCCGTTGCGTCAATGTTGTACTTAGATTACAGCCGTAAAGAAGGTGAGTGGATACCTAATTGCTATGGCGGTCGCGAAAACCTCGGTGCAATTGAATGCCTCAAACAGGTTAATTTACGCAGTTATAAAAACAACCCTGGCATTATGATGGTGGCAGAAGAGTCGACTGCTTGGCCAGGTGTTACGCAGAGTGTTGAGCATAATGGCCTAGGCTTTGGCTATAAATGGAATATGGGGTGGATGAACGATAGCTTGTTGTATATGCAACGCGATCCACTTTATAAGCAACATCACCATCACGAAATCACGTTTTCGATGGTATATGCATTTAGTGAAAACTTTATTTTACCGCTGAGTCACGATGAAGTTGTTCATGGGAAAGGCGCGCTAATTGAAAAGATGCCGGGCGATGATTGGCAAAAATTCGCAAATTTACGTGCTTATTATGCATTTATGTGGGCACACCCAGGTAAAAAGTTGTTATTTATGGGGGGGGAAATAGCTCAACGTGCTGAGTGGGGGCATGATCATTCTATTGATTGGCATTTATTACAACATGAAAGCCATAAAGGTATAAAGCAGACAGTAAAAACGTTAAATGAGGTTTATAAAAATCAACCCGCGCTGTATGAACTTGACTCAAGTGCCGCAGGATTTGATTGGATTGACAACAATAATAACGAGCAAAGCATTTTAAGCTTTGTACGTTATGCTAAAAATGCCCAGGACTTTGTAGTGGTGATTGCCAACTTTACGCCAATTTCATATCAAGAATATACCTTAGGCGTTCCGAGCAAAGGCGTTTATAAAGTAATAATAAATACGGATGAAAGCGAATTTTTTGGCTCGGGTATTAAAGTATCGCAAAACCAATCAAATACTGTTGTCACTAACGACAATCCTCAACATGGTTTTAACCAAAGCATCACTATTGCTATGGGTGGCTTAACAACAATTTATTTGCAAAAGGTACAAGATGAGTAATCAATTTGAAGTAACTCACGGCCTTGTTGAGCCTCTTGGCTCGAGCTTGCATTTAAATGGTGTTAATTTTTCATTGTACGCGCCAAAAGCGACACAAGCGTATGTGTGTTTATTTGATAAAAGTGGCCACTCTGAAATACTAAAAGTGGCTATGAATATAAATGAAGGTGGTATTTGGAGTATCCATATTGCACCGCTTAATACTGGGGCACTTTATGGGTTCAGGGTTGAGGGCGAATATAATCCTGATACTGGCTCGCTATTTAATGAACATAAATTATTAATTGACCCTTACGCAAAAGATTTATTTGGTGAGTTTACATGGAGTGAACGCCATTATGGACAAATGCCAATAGGCACCAAAAGTACCGTTAACAATGCCATTGATATACCAAAATCAAAAGTGTCATCAATTGATTCGTATGAACATCAAAAACCGAATCACAGATGGTCTAAAACAGTCATTTATGAGTGTCATGTAAAAGGGACTACGTGTCGTCATCCTAAAATACCTAAGGCGCTGCAAGGCAAATTTTTAGGATTGAGTCACCCGCATTTTATTGACCATATAAAAAGTTTTGGTGTAACAGCAATAGAGTTACTCCCTGTGCATGCCTTTATTAGCGAGCAATTTTTAACAGGCAAAGGCCTACAAAATTATTGGGGATACAACACGCTTAACTTTTTCACTCCTCACAAAGACTATTTGGTAAACGACGATATTAACGAGTTTAAACAGATGGTTAAGGAGCTTCATGCTGCAGATATTGAAGTTATTTTAGATGTTGTTTACAACCATACAGCTGAAGCGGGTAATGATGGCCCCATATTGTCATTGCGCGGCTTAGACAACCTTGCTTATTACCGCACAGCAGAAGCACAACCTAATGTATACATAAATGATACGGGGTGTGGCAATACCATTAATATAGATCACCCAAAAACCTTGCAGCTCGTACTCGATAGCCTGCGATATTGGGTTGAAGTAATGGGTGTCGATGGTTTTAGATTTGATTTAGCAACAATACTGGGCCGCTCAAAGGCTGGGTTTAGTTCAGCGCATACTTTTTTACAAACTATTGCTCAAGACCCTGTTTTAAATAAGGTAAAGTTAATTAGTGAGCCATGGGATATTGGCCCTGGTGGGTATCAACTCGGGGCTTTTCCTCCACCTTGGCGAGAGTGGAATGACCAATACCGAGATGTTATTCGTCGTTTTTGGAAAGGCGATGAGGGAATTATAGCCAACGTAGCTAAACGTTTACATGGCTCGTTTGATATATTTGAGCATAGCCACCGAGGCCCACTCAATAGCATAAACTTTATAACCAGCCACGATGGATTTACCCTTGCTGATTTAGTGAGTTACGAGCATAAACACAATGAAGCAAATGGCGAGCAAAACAGAGATGGCCACAGTGCTAATTACTCATTTAATTGCGGGGCTGAAGGATTTAGCAATGATGAGAAAATAGCCGCATTAAGATTACAACAACAAAAAAACTTTTTACTCACATTAATCCTTTCTAAAGGCGTGCCTATGATTGCTGCTGGCAGCGAAATGGCACATTCTCAAGGAGGTAATAACAATGCGTATTGTCAAAATAATCGTACGAGTTGGCTTGCATGGAAAGACTCACAGCTGAATCATTCTTTAACGCGTTTTATAGACGATGCCCTAAAAATTAGGCGTGCTCATAGTGCGTTTAAACACAGTGTATTTTTAGACGATATAGACGAGCGCTTTACTGTTAAATGGTTTACCGAGCAAGGTAAAACCATGACAGATTCGCATTGGCATGAGAATTCGCGTCAATTTTTAATGTATAGCTTGCTTGATAAGCAAAATAAACACGCATTACTTATTGTATTCAATGCTAATAAAAAATCAGTCAGTTGTCAGTTGCCTCCATCACCTATTAATGCGCAGTGGCAAATGGTTTTATCAAGTGTAAATAATGCATCTTTAACAACTCACCAAGATGTACCCGTTGAAATTTCTGCACAAAGTAGTTGGGTTTTTAGTGCTAACTTAGAGGACGTAGCTAATGGCTAAGCAAGTTGAACAAGTATGTGTTGTAAAGGGGTGGCAAGAAGGCCCAGTAATAGACGAAAGCACCTTAAAAGATGATTTAACGCGCCATTTTTATTACACCCTAGGGCGAGACAAAGTCGGTGAGTCACAGCTGTATTTGTACCATGCATTAGCATTGACGATCCGCGATCGTTTAGTGGCACGGTGTCGAGAAACGAATAAAAAAATCAAACAGCAAAAAAGCAGAAAAACCAGTTATCTTTCACTTGAGTTTTTAATGGGGCGTGCCCTGGGCAATGCGGTATTAAATCTTGATTTAGAGGATCAAGTTTCATCGGCACTACAAGAATATTGTACCGAAATTGAAACAGTCGAAGACGCAGAACACGATGCAGGCCTTGGTAATGGTGGCTTAGGGCGCTTAGCTGCGTGTTTTTTAGATAGCTGTGCAAGTTTAGCTTTACCCGTTGTGGGTTACGGCATTAGATACGAATACGGAATGTTCAACCAATCAATTAGTGATGGTAATCAAATAGAGCAACCCGATAATTGGCTTCGTGAGGGGCACCCTTGGGAGCTAAGTGCTCCCGAGCATTCTAAGCGTATTAAGTTCGGTGGTTATGTAAATAGTTATACTGATAAACAAGGTAGAGAACACCGCCAGTGGGTTAGTAGCCATGACGTGTTAGCAGTGCCTTACGATGTGCCCATTCCTGGTTATAAAAACAATATTGTAAACACGCTGCGCTTATGGAAATCAGAAGCGACCGACGAATTTAACCTAACTGAATTTAACGCGGGTAGTTATTCAGAAGCCGTTGCACAAAAAAACTTAGCCGAACAAATCACTATGGTACTTTACCCTAACGACAGCAGTGAAAATGGTAAAGAGCTACGACTACGCCAACAATACTTTTTATCATCAGCAAGTATTCAAGATATTGTTGATCAGTGGGTGAGTGATCATGGTGAAAGCTTTACTGATTTTGCCGATTACCATGTTTTTCAATTAAACGATACTCATCCAAGTATTGCTGTGGCAGAGCTTATGCGAGTGTTAGTTGATGATTACGAGCTCGACTGGGATGATGCATGGCAAATAACCACAAAAACAATGGCCTACACAAATCATACCTTATTGCCAGAAGCGTTAGAGAAATGGTCAGTTTCATTATTTTCAAAATTGTTACCCCGTATTTTAGAAATAGTATTTGAGATAAACGCACGTTTTCTAGCCGAAGTTGCACAGCATTGGCCTGGTGATGTTGATAAACAGCGAGAGCTATCACTAATAGAGGAAGGTGGCGAACCGCAAATTCGCATGGCTTATTTAGCCATTGTGGGCAGCTATTCAGTTAATGGTGTTGCTGCACTGCATACAGAGCTATTAAAAGCGGGTTTATTTAAAGAGTTTTATACACTTTGGCCTAACAAGTTTAATAACAAAACCAATGGGGTTACACCTCGCCGTTGGCTTGCCCATTGTAACCCTACATTGAGTGAATTGATTAGTGAGAAAATAGGCACCGATTGGGTACGTGACTTTGCTCAAATAAACCAGCTACGTCGTTTTTATGATGACACATCATTTCAAGCACAGTGGCAAAAAGCCAAAGTAACAAACAAGCAACGTTTAGTTGATTTAGTTAAAGAGCGCTGTAGTGTAGAGTTTGATGTATCCATGATGTTTGATGTACAAGTTAAACGGATTCATGAATACAAGCGTCAGTTACTAAATATACTCCATGTTATCCATTTATATGACCGCATTCGTCGTGGTGATACACAAGGATTAGTGCCACGTTGTGTTTTACTCGGTGGTAAGGCTGCGCCGGGTTACTACATGGCTAAAAAAATAATTAAGCTAATCAATAATGTGGCAGATGTGATCAATAAAGATCCCCTCGCGTCGTCGTATTTACGCGTGGCTTTTTTACCTAATTACAATGTGACAGCCATGGAAGTTATTTGTCCAGCTACTGATTTGTCTGAGCAAGTTTCAACTGCCGGTAAAGAAGCTTCAGGCACCGGTAATATGAAGTTCATGATGAATGGTGCATTAACTATTGGCACGTTAGATGGCGCCAATATAGAAATTAGAGATGCCGTTGGTGCTGATAATTTCTTCTTATTTGGTGCAGAGGCACATCAGATTGATGATATTAAGTCGCGTTATAACCCCGCACATTTAATTGAGCAAAATAGCGACTTAGCTAATGTTATGCACTTGCTAGAAAGCGGGCACTTTAATTTATTTGAACCTTGCCTATTTGACGATGTAATTAATGCAATTAAGAGCCCACACGATCCATGGCTTGTTGCACATGATTTCGAAAGCTACGTATCTGCACAAAAACAAGTAGATAAAGCCTATGCTGATCAAGCTTATTGGACGCAAATGAGTATT
>NZ_NTLW01000089.1:0-2519 GCF_002632075.1 Pseudoalteromonas sp. ESRF-bin5
AACAGGTGGAATACAGTTCATGTTACCCGCTACCGGCTCAACGATAATACAGGCAATTTCGTCAGCGTATTTTTCAAAAATAGCTTTCACTTCTTCAATGTTATTAAACGATACTGTTAATGTGTGTTTAGCAAAGTCTTCAGGAATACCTGGTGAATTAGGCACGCCCATAGTTAAAGCACCTGAGCCCGCTTTAACTAAAAGTGAGTCGGCATGGCCGTGGTAACAGCCTTCAAATTTAAGAATTTTGTCACGATTAGTAAAACCACGTGCTAGGCGAATTGCGCTCATGGTTGCTTCGGTACCTGAGCTAACCATGCGTACTTTTTCTATTGACGGTACAAGCGCTTTTACCTTCTCAGCCATTAAAATTTCAGCTTCAGTTGGCGCGCCATAGCTAAGGCCGTTTTCAACTGCTTCATGAACCGCTTGTTTTATAGCAGGGTGATTGTGGCCCATGATCATTGGGCCCCACGAACCTACGTAATCGATATAACGATTACCGTCAGCATCAAAGGTGAATGCACCTTCTGCTTTTGTGATAAATAATGGTGTGCCACCTACGCCATTAAAAGCGCGCACTGGTGAGTTTACGCCACCAGGAATAGAGGTTTGAGCGCGTTCAAATAAGTCTTGGCTAATTGTCATGAAAAATCCTATAAATTGTCACTTAAAAAAGGGTTAGCTGTCGCGTTTGCGGCTAAACCAAGGCACGTCTACTTCATATTGCTCAACTTTGTTTTCTACGCCGAGTGTTAAAGCAAACAGTGCCATACGAATTAATACGCCGTTTTGTACTTGGCGAAATATAGCTAAATTGTCGTTGCTGTTTAAGTCGTTATCAAGCTCATTAGCTTCAGTACGACTATCACGAGGAAGCGGATGCATTAGCACTGAATTAGGCTTACAGTGTGCATTATAAATTGACTGGCTAATTCTAAATCCGCCACGGTATTTATTTGCTTCTTCTTGAGATGGAAAGCGTTCTTCTTGAATACGTGTTTGATACACGATATCGGCCGCTAAGTTACCTTCCATTTTGTTCACTAGTTCTATTTTATGGCCAGCATTTTCTACTGCATCTAAAATACTGGTTGGCATTTGCAAGCCATCGGGTGCCACCATTGAAAATTTAACGTTTTTGTAATGGCACAATAGTTTTGATAACGAATGAACAGTACGACCGTATTTTAAATCGCCAACCAAAGCGATGTGCATACCATCAATGTTTTGATCAAAGCGGTGTAACTCACGTTCTATAGTAAGTAAATCTAGCAGTGCTTGAGTGGGGTGTTCATTTGGGCCGTCACCGCCATTAATTACAGGTACGGTACAGCCTTCGGCAAATTCACTCACCGAGCCTGCGTCTGGGTGGCGCATAGCAACCGCATCTGCATAAGCTGAAATAACACGCGCTGTATCGTATAAAGATTCACCTTTAGCAAGAGCTGAACTTTGCATGCCTGTTGTTTCACGCACGCCTCCACCAAGCAGGTTAAACGCGGTTCCAAAACTAACGCGCGTACGTGTGCTGGGTTCAAAAAACAAATTAGCTAAAATGGCGCCCTCAAGCACCGTTGTTTGCTTTTGCTTTTTAGCATAAGGCTCCATCTTTTTTGCTACTGCAAAAATACGTTCAATGCAGTCTCTGTCTAACTGATTAACAGACAGAATATGTTCACCTTGGAAACTTAACATGGGGTTATTCCTAGTTTTTCAAAAGGGCGCGATAATCCATAATATGGGGCACGCAATCGCGCATATTAGATTTTAAGTCGTGTGTAATTAATACGGTATTTTTTATACCAAATAGCTCAAAGGCTCGGCTTAATCACTGCCAGTGCAACTATAATAAGTAATGCAATAACAGGTAATTCATTAAAAATTCGGTAAAAACGATCTGTTTTAGTATTTCTGTCGTGTTTAAAGTCGGCTAGTAATTTAAAGCAGTACGCGTGGTATAAATATAAAATTATAACTAGCACTAGTTTATAGTGCAGCCACATACTGTATTTAAACCATTCACGGCCATATTCCACAATCGTTAGTACACCAAAAACAGCCGTTAAAATAGCAAATGGCGTTACAAAATAAAGGAGCCTGCGTTCCATTACTTTTAGCATAGAGTTACATGCACGCTCTTGGCTCATTGCGTGGTAAACAAATAACCGTGGTAAGTAAAAAATGCCTGCAAACCATGCAATCATAAAAAATATATGCAGCGTTTTATAAATCAGTAATGCGCTCATAATAACCCTTATTATTTATAGTAAGCTGTTACGAATGGTTAAAATATGATGAATTTGATCCCAACGTAACAGTCCCATTATTTGTTGATTATCTAACAGGTTGTATACATATAAAGCGCCACTGCGCTTATCTTTTAGTATATCAAAGGCATCAGCTAACGTTGCTTGACTGCTAATACCTTGTAAGTTTACATAGTTCAGGTTGATTGCTTGATCAGACATTAAGCTTAAATCGTATTCTGCAAGTCGATACCCGTTTTCTTCGTCAAA
>NZ_NTLW01000322.1:0-4347 GCF_002632075.1 Pseudoalteromonas sp. ESRF-bin5
TGGTATAAATATAAAATTATAACTAGCACTAGTTTATAGTGCAGCCACATACTGTATTTAAACCATTCACGGCCATATTCCACAATCGTTAGTACACCAAAAACAGCCGTTAAAATAGCAAATGGCGTTACAAAATAAAGGAGCCTGCGTTCCATTACTTTTAGCATAGAGTTACATGCACGCTCTTGGCTCATTGCGTGGTAAACAAATAACCGTGGTAAGTAAAAAATGCCTGCAAACCATGCAATCATAAAAAATATATGCAGCGTTTTATAAATCAGTAATGCGCTCATAATAACCCTTATTATTTATAGTAAGCTGTTACGAATGGTTAAAATATGATGAATTTGATCCCAACGTAACAGTCCCATTATTTGTTGATTATCTAACAGGTTGTATACATATAAAGCGCCACTGCGCTTATCTTTTAGTATATCAAAGGCATCAGCTAACGTTGCTTGACTGCTAATACCTTGTAAGTTTACATAGTTCAGGTTGATTGCTTGATCAGACATTAAGCTTAAATCGTATTCTGCAAGTCGATACCCGTTTTCTTCGTCAAATACAATCAATGGCGTTTGGCTGTCCATGGCATCGAGTGTATTTTTTATTTGCTCTTTGTCATTTGAAAACAGCAATTTAAAGTTTTCATCCATATCATCCATAATTCCCACCTTTTGTAGCGCCTCTGTGGCAGGGGAAACATGATAGGGAAGCCCCTGAAAATCAAGTTGCTGCAAAAATATAGAGCGATTACCAAACACTTGTAATGCGGTTACATAAGCTGTTGTTATCACAAGCATGGCTGGAACAATTATCTCTGGCGACGATGTAAGCTCCATTACTGTTGTTAACGCTGCAAGTGGTGCATGTAATGTGGCGGCCATTAACCCCGCCATGCCCAATACACCATAAGTTCCGGCAATATCAGTACCAGGGCTAATAAACTGAGCAAAAAACGCCATCATAGTCCCAACTAAAACACCTAACCCAATAACAGGACCAATTAACCCTCCCGGTATACCCAAACCTATAGCAAATAAAGTTGCTAGTAATTTAGCAATTAAAATAGTGGTGAGTAATTGCACATTATCTGGCGACTCCACCGCAATAGCTATCGCGCTCATGCCAGATCCCATTGCTTGGGGAACGGCATAAGCAATTAAACTTGCGATACAACCTGCAATGAGTAAACGAGGAAACATACTTAAAGGTTTAAATGTTTTAATAATTAACATTAAGTTTTGATTAAAGCTGTATGCAATAGCGCCCAGTGCCATACCGCATAAAATTAAATATGGATAGTGCCAACCACTCAAAGGAGCAATTGTTATGAGTGCAAGTTCTGATCCTCCCCCAAATACGAACTGAGTAGCAAGTGCACCTGTTACTGCAGCAAGCATAATAGGGACAAAAATATGAACTTTGTATTCTCTTAACACGACTTCCATAACAAAAATAACGGCGGCAAGAGGCGTGTTAAAGGATGCAGCAATACCCGCAGCAACACCACAGCCGCTTAATGTACGCATGGCATTGTGTGGTAAGTGGAGTTTATCGGCTAAAATACTGGCGCCCGTTGCTCCCATATGTACCGATGGGCCTTCTCGCCCAACCGAAAAACCACTGATTAATGCCAAAGCCCCCCCAACAAATTGGTTGAGTGTATTGTATAAAGGCATTTGCCCGTAATGACGCTTAATACGATGAATAACGAATGGGATACCTAACCGATAATGTTTGAAACCAGTAAAAGCGGCAAATGACGCAATTAAAAATGCTGCAATTAAAGGCATTAAAACACGTTCAAGAGTTGGCAAGGTTGTAAAGTCGTCTGGGGTTTCTAAAAATAAACTTTGAAAAAAGAGAATTGTTAAGCGGAATAAAATAATAAAAAATGCAGCAATTAACCCAGCAACTACGCCTAAAAGGCATAATTGTACAGATGTTTTAGGTTGTGCGAGTCGACGCCTGAGCTGCTCCAGCCACATGCATTTTTTCCTCAGTGCATTTTTCAGCTGTATTTTAGCAAAAGCCAACCACTAAGTCCTTGTGATTTTATAAAATTATTAACTTAAATTAGCTATTTATGGCAAATAATAAAACGAAGTTTTTTTAGTTAAAATAATTATTTGTTTAACATGTCACTAGTTGCATATTAAAGTGCTGTTTTTTTCAGTCAATATAAGCGATATACAGTCATTTTTAATGTATTTATGGGTATAACTTAGAGCAAAGCGTTAATTGACTATACTTGATTAAAACACTCGGGTATTAGATAATCACGCCATTACGATATTGAGGGTTTAAAAATGTCAGAAGAATTACCAATTCAGTTTAGCGATGCAGCAGCTGTTCGTGTTAAACAATTAATCGATGAAGAAGAAAACCCGGAACTAAAACTGCGTGTTTACGTAACGGGTGGTGGATGTTCTGGCTTTCAGTACGGTTTTACTTTTGATGAAAAAGCAAATCCTGGCGATTTAGAAATTGTAAAAAATGGCGTAACGCTAGTGGTTGACCCTATGAGTATTCAATATTTAGTGGATGGTGTAGTTGACTACACTGAAGGCTTAGAGGGAGCGCGCTTTTTTGTATCTAACCCGAACGCAACAACCACATGTGGTTGTGGTGCAAGTTTTAGTGTGTAAACAAACATTAATAAAACAAGCCGCATTAGCGGCTTTTTTTATGCCTATAAATTAGAGGGGGCATACTCTGTGATCTGCATCATCAAAACAAAAAAGCCCAGTACAAATGCAGATAGTACTAAAATATACATAAACCCTTTTTTACCTTGCTTAATTGGCACACCATTATGGCGCAAGAATAAGTACCACCCTGCACATAAAATAATCGGTAATAAAAAAAGAAGCCTGAACATAATGTAACCCTTTTTGTGTTGATTATTGCCCAATATTAAACGAATAACATTAACATGAAATAAATTTGTTATAAAAATGGCTATTTATATTTTTATAATAAAAATATTATTTTTAATGTTTTTGATAACTTAGCTGAAATATTCAGTGTTTGTAAATGTTCACTGGGGTTGATTTTGGCCAAGGCGAGCAATTAACTATTTAACCAAAGTGTTAATAGTATATAATGCATCCAAGAATGAGACGGGCAAAATTTCATTCTAATAACAAAAACCTTTTACCACATTTTAAGCGTCGTTTTTAGCTATGTGGGTGGGAGTGAGTAGCAACCAGTGCTTTGAGAAGCGATAGATTGCTATTTAAAACATAAGTTACTGCTTACTTGCCTACAGCTATGGTAACGACTGCTGATTTTGTGGTGTTGTCTAATCGTCTAGTAGGAGATGTAAAATGATGGGGAAAACTGTTTCTTCAGAAGAGAACGCTAAGTTAACAACATGGCTTAAAAGCAAACGCCATGAAAAAGGCCATACAATGAGAAGCCTTGCACAGGTGCTTGGAACGCCTCACTCGTTTATCGGCAAAATTGAAAATCAAGAACGCCGTTTAGATGTAGTTGAGTTTGTTCGTTATTGTACAGCGCTAGAAGTTGACCCACATGAAGCACTAAGCCTGCTTAAAGTAGATTAATAGTGTGTTGCTTAGTTCATTCAGGGGCATATTAAATGTGCTAAGCAAAATATTAATGCATGGATGCATTAAGCTTAATAGCTACTATGGTAGTTTTTCTCAAGCTCATACAATTTGTGTCTTATTGCATACAAAAATAGTAAAGAGGGGAGCACCATTAAAGCGGTTAATACAAAAAATAACGACCAATTTCCCATTAGCCAATCATCAATTACAACCCCACTGTAACTCGAAAGTAATGTTCTTCCTAAATTCCCCAGCGACGCCAACAACGCATAATGTGTTGCACTAAACGCTCTGTCACATAGCATAGATATAAATGCGACCATAGCAACGAGAGACCACGCTTGTGTAAAGCCATCAATTACTATAGCAAAAGCATATAAACCTAAGTTAGGGCCCACTAATGCAATAGCAGAAAAAGCTAAATTAGATGCAGCCATGGCTACACCACTAACAAATAACCCTTTCACAATGCCATATTTTTGATTAAATAAGCTGCCTACGAAGGTAAAGGCAATGGTGAGCACTGCGGTGCCAACTTTTGAAAAAGTAGCTATATCGCTATTGCTAAAACCTATTTCTTTATAAAAAACAATCGACATTCGTCCTAAAAACGCTTCGCCAATTTTAAATAAGAAAATAAAAGCAAGTAATGCGAGTGCAGTTTTAACCCCGTTCTTTGCAAAAAATGTTCTAAAAGGGTCAATTACTGTAACAACCAACCAGGCAACGACTTTATTGAGAGGTGTTTGATTAATAGTAGCAAGCTTTT
>NZ_NTLW01000253.1:0-4366 GCF_002632075.1 Pseudoalteromonas sp. ESRF-bin5
GCTTTAATTGAGTAACCCACTTACTGACGGTTGATTTACCCACCCCCATCGCTTTGGCTGCTTCTTCTTGAGTATAACTTTGGTCAACTACAAGCTGAGCTGTTTCTAACTTGATTGCCGCAGAATACGTTGCGCGTTTTAATTTCGTCATTTTTTCACCCAAATTTGTATGCTTATTAGCATAACATTTCTTTCTTAATGGGTGGCCAAATTAACTATGCCACTACAATCTTTATTTGCATCGTATTTGAAGAGTGAGCGGTTAAATATCCCTTTCTTTTCAGAGGACGATGTATCCGTCTTGGGCATGATTGGCTCTGCACCCAAATCGATAGTATCTTTTATATCGGGCTGACTGAAGTAACCTTTATCTGCTAATACCCTTATATCTTCCTTGCGCAATGCTTTTTGTGCGAGTTTTGTCATTGACGCAAGCTGGCCTCTATCTGGCACGTTGGTCACCTCATGCGCCACTATAAGGTGGTGCTTGGTATCAACCGCACTTTGCACGTTATAACTCACAACTCTTGTAAAACCTTGAGTTTTCATTAAACGTGAATCAGGATCAGTAGTGGATATTTGCTTGTCAGGATGAGCTTCAACTTGTTCTTTAATCTCGTGTAGTTTTTTTAACTGGCTGCGAAAGTCAGCTAGCCTATCTTTTGTGGCTTTAATTTTTGTGACGTTAGCTTGCTCTTTATCGGCTTCATCAAGTAATTCAAGGTAACGTTCAATATTCTTTTCGACTCGGTCGATGTGGAATTTAACTTTGCTTGGCGTAAAATTATTGCCTTTGTTGTTGCTAGCTTTAAACTTACTACCATCGATGGCAACAACTGGTTTCTCAAACATATTCAGACGACGGCAGACTTCAACAAACGTTTTGCACACATTTTTTATACCATCTCCGTTGTCTTTTCTAAAATCAGCAATCGTTTTAAAGTCGGGTGCCAACTTACCAAGTAGCCACATCAGTTCAATATTGCGTTGGCATTCGGTTTCTAATCGGCGGGATGATTGAATACGGTTGAGGTAACCATAAAGATACAGTTTTAATAATGTGGCTGGATGATACTTAGGGCGGCCTGTGGACTTTAAAGTTAACCCTTTAAACTCCAATTCAGCTAGATTTAGTTCCTCAATGAAAACATCAATCACTCTGACCGTATTATCTTCACTGACGTAGTCTTCCAACGATTCTGGAAATAACGTTGATTGGTCACGACTTTCACCGCTTATAAACTTTGACATACTGCCTCAACCCTCAACTGAATCAATAGTCTAATTATATAAATATCAGTATATTAAGTGAACTAAATGTATAGATTAATAGATCATAAGCAGAACATACTTAGACCAAAAGGTGATCAGAGTTTTCACACAGTCTGTGCCATAATCCGACCTTGAGACACATAGAGATTAAGACTGCAAAGATACGAAAGCGGAAGTTAGCTTTGGCCTGTTTAACGACAAATATTCCGACAAAGCAGTCATGACTATTAGTTTATTGTTAAATCTAATCTTTCTTTTCGTTCATCTACTCAATAACCCCACGCTAAACGTGACTTTAGCGTGGGGTTAGAGTTCACAGTAATTTTATCTGGATAGCTCTTTTATTTTTTTCTCTGAAAACCAGCGATATAAAACAGGTAAAACAAATAATGTTAACAGTGTTGCAGTTACCAAGCCGCCAACAATAACACTCGCTAATGGGCGCTGTATTTCTGCACCAACACCATTAGACATTAACATCGGTATCAAACCTAAAGCTGATGTTATAGCAGTCATAAGTACAGGTCTTAATCTTGAAGTAGCGCCTTCAAAAACGGCTTTAGATGCTTCTAGACCGTCTTTAATACGTTGGTTGATACTTTCTACCATAACGACCCCATTCAATACCGCTACACCAAATAAGGTAATAAAGCCAACGGAGCTTGGTACAGACAAGTATTGTCCAGATAAATATAAGGAGAAAACTCCGCCAATTACAGCAAGCGGCACGTTGACCAATATCAGCATAGCTTGACCAACAGAACCAAAGGCAAAGTAAAGTAGTAGTGCGATTAGTGCTAACGATAAAGGTACAACTATAGCTAACCTATTTTGAGCACGTTTTTGACTTTCGAACTGGCCGCCAATCGAAACAGAATAACCTGAAGGTAAGTCAACCTTTTCAGCAATTACCGTTCTGATATCGGCAACCACGCTTCCCATATCTCGATTTTGTACATTTGCTTGGATAACGACTCTTCGTTGTACATCATCGCGTCTAACTTGTGGTGGGCCTGACTCAAATGAGACTGAGGCTACGTCACCCAGCCGCACCCAAGCACCAGTAGGTGATTGAAGCCGAATATCAGCAATAGCTTCTTTGTTACTTCGGTACTCTTCCTCTATGCGAACGTAAATATCATAACGTTCATTACCATTGATTATTTGTCCGGCTTCAACACCACCAATACCATCACGCACAACCTCCATTATGTCACTCACAGACAATCCAAAGCGTGATAGTTCTTGCCTGTTAGGACTTATCACCAATTGCGCTTCACCAGCAATTTGCTCCAATGCAACATCCCTTGCACCTTCAATGTTTTTAATTGCTGTTTCTATTTCTTGACCTTTAGCCGCCAGTACCTCAAGTTCAGGCCCAAACAACTTTATCGCCAACTGAGCCTTAACACCAGATAGTAGCTCATCGACACGAGTCGCAATAGGTTGAGAAAAGTTGAGTAGCAACCCAGGGAATTCTTCTAAAGATCTCTCCATTTTTCCTTGAAGTTCATATCGATTAGATGCACTGGTCCACTCAGAAACAGGCTTCAACCCTATGTAAATTTCGATGTTATTCACAGGCTCTGGGTCTCCACCTATTTCTGCTCGACCAATTCGGCTTAATGCATAGGTTACTTCAGGGAAAGCCATTAGTTTTTCTTCTAGAATTGGTGCCACAGTGAGCGCGGTATCTAAACTGGAAGAAGGTGCAAGCGTTGCTCTTAAGTTTATCGTCCCTTCTTCTAACTCAGGTACAAATTCAGTACCAATTAATGGAACTAATGCAAAGGCAGAGAAAACTAATATAAGTGCGGCTGAAATGACTAATTTGGTGCGTTTTAGTGCGAATGTAAGCCCTTTTCTGTAGAGTTTGTCTAATGGCCTAAGAACAAAGCTTTCCCTCTCTTTTACACCTGACTTAAATAAATAAGTAGCTAAAGCGGGTACAACAAACAACGCAACCACAATAGCAGATATAACAGCTAAAATGATGCTTATTGCCATAGGTTGAAATAACTTTGCCTCAACACCTTCAAAGCTAAATAAAGGCGTAAATACGACTAAAATAATAGAAGCTGCAAAAAATACGGGACGAGCCACTTCTTTACCCGCATTTTGAAGACGTAACTTAATACCATGCTCATCTTGTTCTACATCATGTGGATCAGTATCAGCACTAGGCACTCTTTCTTTTACAGTTTTTAAATGGGTAGAGTCTGGTCTATTTAAATGCTTAAACATGTTTTCAACCATCACGACTGAACCATCAACTAGCATACCAATGGCTACGGCAATGCCACCCAATGACATAAGGTTTGCAGAAATGCCCCACCAAGCCATGATCATTAACGCGATACCAATTGAAATTGGAATAGATATTAGGACAAGGAAGGTTGCACGTATATTCATTAAAAATAGTGCTAATACAATACAGATGAAAATAAATGCTAGTAATAGTGCATCAACTACTGTATCAACGGCTTTTTCAATCAAATCAGCCTGATCATAAAATGGTTCAAAGCGAACACCTTTAGGCAATGCTTGATTAATCAATGGGATTCTTGCATTGATACCATCAATGGTGGCTTTAGTATTAGACCCCATGCGTTTTAAGACAATGCCAGAGACAACTTCACCTAAATTTTCGACTTTACCGTCTTCGGTTTTGCGCGTCATTGTGACAGCACCTTGACGAATTTCACTGCCCATTTCAACTTTAGCAATATCCGAAACCGTCACAACTGTCCCATCAACTGTTTTGACGGGAACTTGTTTGATATTACTAATACCAGCGTCACCACTTTCAAACCAACCTGCACCTCTAATAACAAGCTGCTCTTGCCCACGGTTCATATACCATCCGCCAACATTGGCATTGTTGTTATCTAGGGCACCAACAACGTCTTCTTGCGTTAGGTTATAAGAAAGAAGCTTAGATGGATCTACATTTACTTGGTACTGCCTAACAATACCTCCAAAGGAGAGTACATCAGTAACACCATCGACAGGCATAACGAGTAATTTTACTACCCAATCATTGAGACTCCTGAGTGCCATAGCATCATAGCCTGCATCTTTATCTGAAATAAGA
>NZ_NTLW01000044.1:0-3001 GCF_002632075.1 Pseudoalteromonas sp. ESRF-bin5
CACATAACGTACCGCTGTCTTGGCGTTTTGTGCTCAAGCAAATGTCACACTGAGGTTGCTCACAAAAAGTTCGGCACGTTTGGCAATGACCTATTGCTGTCATTGCCTTAGTAAGCGCGCTACCTAGTTGTGTACCACCTTTGCGATCACGTTCAAGCAAATGGAATGCAATACGCTGTGCAGACTTTGGGCCAATACCCGGTTGACACCGCAATGCTTCAATAAGCTGATTTAAACTATCTGAAAGTTGCATTGTTTGTTAAAACGGCATTTTCATACCTGAAAAAACGGCATTAATCATGAGTAATCACCAAAAACAAAGTGCTGTATTATTATATAGTTAACGTTTTTCATGTTCTTATCATTACTCATAATTACTTAAATTTTAGTCCCTCTGTATTCCTTTATAATTTGATTCACTTATAAAGATATAAGGGGCTTCTTTAATTTGTATTATTAAACACTGCTAATATACAAACAACAATGGCAGAATATTACTGACTTTCCCATTGAAAGTCCAATATTTAACAGTACTACCATTTAAAAATAATGAATCTCAATCTAGAAGAACTAGCCAAGTAGGTGTATTAAATAACCAATATTATTAACAGTAGTACCTAACAATAATAAATTTATTTGACCACAACTTAATTATGATAATAACTAACTCAAACCCTAGCTATCCCCTTCAAAATATTGCATTTTTCTTTACTTTCCCTTAAGATAATTATTCGTAACAACATGTATATTAAAAGAAAACGCCTCTAAACAAACCTTGTAAAGGAATAGTAACCATGTATGGAAAAAGTGATAGTGAAATAGATCGATTAGCTAAGGATGGAGACTCTCAAGCCTACCTTGAAAGAGACAGGCGAATGTTCCAAGACTCGCAAAGACAAAGCAATGAACATGTTAAAGCAAATACAAAACCTAACTCTTCTGCTAATGATTTCAGTAAGCTTATAGGTAAAGTTGGTCTAGTTAGTGCCTTGTTGTGGTGTATATCTCCCTTCATTTTTGTAGGTGGACTCATTGCAATTTTTAACGGAGAATTTATCGGCTTACTGGCAATGCTAATAGCTTCAGCATTGGTAGTCACACTTATTTACGCCAAAAAATTTCTACTAAAACATGATGTAAAGCTGACAATAGCTCTTATTGTAATTGGGATCATACTATTTAATATCTAATCATATGCTGAATATTATTATAGAGAATTTCATGAAGAACGTAGTGGCATAGTCAATTTTGCCACTTAATAAAACCACTAATTCACTGTTAAATAAACAATCATTCAAAATATAAACGACCTAACATTTATTATATTTGATTAATAAAAGTAAATATTAAGGGCAACTTTCGCAGTTTTACTCCAAATTTTAGTTGTTGATGCTATGAAATTATACAAGGAATGTTATGCAACACCTAAGAGTCCCAGAGCAATCTCTGAACCATTTCAACGCAAAAAAAAAGCGATGAAAATTTTCTTAATCATTTATTTAGTTTTGTATCTATTATTAGAGGTTGCCTTCAGAAATAGACTTCTAGAGACTATTGGCATCGTATCTGATACATCATCCATTGAAAACATTGAAATTCTAGGAAGGCTAATATCCTCTTTGGGATTTGCTATTCTTGTTGCGTCTTTAGTGAAAGTAAAAAAAGCCTCTGCCTCTTTGTCAGTTATCACTTTTATTATGGTTTATTTTTTATCATTTAGTGTTTTTTTTGGTGCTCAAAAATATATGGTTGATTCAATAGTTGCTTCAGTTCCAAACGAAGTAAAAGAAAGAGCTTTTTATTTGCAATTATACAAAGAAAACGTTTTCTACGGAAAAATGAATCCTAAAAATTTCCCATACACTATGGAAAATAAAGATACATCACAATCAAAAGTATTTTTGGCTAACTTACCTTTGTTAAATGTTGATAACAATCGTTACGTTGATTATTTGATGAAGAATAGTTCCCCATTGATTAATAATGCTGTTGATTATAGTGTTGACGATTTTAGTGATGCTATTCTTGCTGATTGGTTTAATGCTACTGGTGAGCTAAATAGCTATTACGATGATTTCAAATATGCTCAAAAAAGTATAAATAAAAAAATCAAATCAATTGATAAAGACTCTGAAAAGGGCTTTGAAATGCTTTCTTATTATAAAGAAAAGGAATTTAGAGCCTATAGGAATGATATATTAAGAGTTTTTGCAACAGATGGGTCAATTAACAACAGTTCTTTGCTAAGAGGTATTGCCTCTAATCTTAAGTCAAGAAAAGATAATTTTACAACAGGTTATGATTTACTTAAATATGATAGAAATGGAACCCTATTTATAAAAAAGGATGTTGTATCTCGTGTAGTATTTCATGATAACGGTGTGTCAGAAAGATATTTCCTTCAAAGAAGTTCAATAAATTTTGAAAAAAACAAAATTGAAACAGAAAAAGAATTAACTGATTTTATGGTTGCTCTCGATAGTGCAATGGTTCGACAAATACACAAAGGCCTTTTATTTAAACTAGAAAAGATTGATAAAGAGCTTGGTTATAATTATTCAGATGAAGTTTTAAGTAGTGTTGAAAAACTTAATAAGAACCTTTGTAAGACATATCAATATAGTAACAGGGTAAAAGATAAAGGTTTTAAAAATCATATAAATGAATCTAGTGTTGTTGTAATGTCTGACGGCTTTGAGTTGCGTAGACTTAAAGTGAATCGTGAAGTATTAAATAACAACCTTTTCAATGGCAAAAGAATTTTAGTCTGTAGTTACGAAAATCAGACATCAAAATTCAAGCTTGTACTGAAAGATATTGCAGATAAATATATGAATCGCCCCGAGTTCATCGGAGACCAGTTTGTTTAAGTCAGGCCACTTTACCTGACTCGTTTAAATTATCATAGTAGTCTGTTTCATATTGAGCTGGTGAAATATACCCAATTGAAGATAATAAGCGTTGATTATTAAACCAATTGACCCACTCTAACGTTGCGTAT
>NZ_NTLW01000319.1:0-11085 GCF_002632075.1 Pseudoalteromonas sp. ESRF-bin5
TTTGCGTTGCAGCCCAAATATCTACACTGTCTTTATTGTACATTGCCGTGGCGCAAGGTGGCTCCATAGGTGCTTGATTTAAGTGCGGCGCGTAATAGTCGGCAACTAATTTATTGCTCGATTTAGCCAATACGCTGGTGGTATCGCCTTTTTCGCGCACATGCGCTTGCGGCTCATTCACTGTTTGCAGTAACGACTTTTTAAAGCTCTCTGAATTATAATCGCCATTTTTACCATCATCCCACACCACGTTTAGTGCTTTACGCGCCTGCCATGCAGCCCAGGTATTTTTAGCAACAATAGCAATGCCGCCTTTTGGCTGAAATTGAGGCGCGCCTTTTGGTACAGGCATTTCAATAACATCAACTACGCCATTAATTGCTTTAGCGGCGCTGGCATCAAACGATTTAACCACACCACCTACTACCGGCGGGCGCTCAATAATAGCCACCAGCGCTTTTGGCTCGCGAACATCAGCAGCAAATGTGGCTTTACCGGTTACTAAATCGGTTAAATCTATGTGCGCCATACCGGTATTTATATAGCGCCATTCTTTACGTGTTTTGAGTGTTAACTTGTCTGGCTCTGGCGGGGTAATGCCAAGCGCGAGGTCAATTAAATCTTTATAAGCCAGCGTTTTACCCGAGCTGTGGGTAACCACGTGCTGATTAGCTGTACAGGTTTGTGGGTCAACCTTCCAATACTTAGCGGCTGCGTGCTGCATCATATAACGTACGCTTGCGCCCATTTCGCGCAGGCGTTGCATGTTGTAGCGAATACTGCGCGAGCCATCGGTATTTTGATCCCCATATTTAGGGTCGCCCTTACCTTGAATAACAACGACTTTATCCCATGCAGCTTCCATTTCGTCTGCCACAATTTGGGCAATGGCGGTACGAATTTGTTGGCCCATTTCAGAGCGGTGGCAGGTTATTTCAACCATGCCATCAGGGCACAGAGCTATAAATAAGTTAGCGCGCTTTGCTTGCTCAGAGGGTTGCTCTAACACGCCAGCAAACGCTCTTGGTGCACTGCCTACAAAATAAGTGCCTAATACTAATGCGCCTATTGCGCTGGTTTTTAAAAATTGGCGACGGTTTAGGTCAAAGTACGTATTGTCGTTTTTCATACCTCTTCCCCTTGTTCATTTGGGTCAAAATACTCAACGCCCGCAATGGTTTTAGCCGCCGACTTAATCGCTTTATGAATACGCGGATACGTGCCACAACGACAAATATTGCCCGACATATTACTCACTATTTCATCATCAGTTGGGTTGGGGTTAGCGGCTAATAAGCTTGCCGCTTGCATTATTTGCCCGCACTGACAAAACCCACATTGCGGCACTTTATGCTCGACCCAGGCTTTTTGCACGGGGTGGTCGCCTTGCTCACTTAACCCTTCAATAGAGGTAATAGCACGCCCTGCCACAGCCGATACCGGTAATATGCACGAGCGCTGCGCTACGCCATCAATATGTATGGTGCACGCACCACACTGCGCCATACCACAGCCAAACTTAGGCCCTGTTAAATTTAATTCATCTCGAAGATACCAAAGCACCGGCGTTGACGGATCGCCTGTAAACTCATGTTTATTACCATTAACGGTAAGCGTGATCATATTTAACTCCTTGGCAAAGCGCTTTAAAGGAATGCCTTGTTGCGCGAGAACGGTTTGAATAATTGCTACTTTTTTAGCCTACCACTTAGGATTGGTTTATTGAACTTTTTATCGGTAAGTGGCTTTAATAAGCTTTGGTAAATCGCTAAACATAAAACCGCCCTATGGCGGTTTTATGTATAAACTAAATGTCAGTTATTTAGTTAGTGCTAATTTAACCGCGGCCTGTGCATGAATTTGGGTGGTATCGTAAAGGGGCACCGTTGTATGTTGCGGCTCTACCAATAAGGCAATTTCAGTACAGCCTAAAACAATAGCCTGTGCACCTTTTTCAAACATACGCTCAATAATATTTATAAACTCAGCTCGGGCTTCATCATTAATAATACCTTGGCATAACTGATTGTAAATTATGTCGTGAACACGCGCTCGCTCATTAGGCTCGGGTATTAACACTTCAATGTTATGCTTATTGGTTAACCGCCCTTTGTAAAAGCTTTGCTCCATTGTAAATTGCGTGCCCAACAACCCTACTCGCGTTATTTTATCGTGTTTTAACTGATCTGCGGTTGCGTCAGCGATATGTAAAATAGGAATACTAATATTACTGGCGATATGGTCAGCCACTTTGTGCATGGTATTGGTGCAAATAAGTAAAAAATCAGCCCCTCCAGCCTCTACCGATTTAGCCGCCTCGGTAAGTAACTTAGCTGTTTGTGGCCAATCACCTTGGTGCTGCAGCGTTTCAATTTCTGCAAAATCAACACTCACCATACAAATTTTGGCACTATGCAGCCCGCCCAGCGCATCTTTTACGCCCAGGTTTAACGCTTTGTAATAACTAGTGGTTGACTCCCAACTCATACCACCAAGCATGCCAATCGTTTTCATAAAATTGCCTTGTTTAAAGTGTTTAAGACCAAGCCAATTGCTACACAGCTATACGACAAAACAATAAGCTAAAATACCTGTAAAGTCTTGTATAGCGCTCCCCTGACTCATTATATTTTATTCTGCCTTGCTGTTTTTCTAACTATGAGGTGTTGACTTAACAACGAATTTTTCGAATACACAATTTAGTGGGAAATAAATTACTAAATAAATAGCTAGGAAAAGAAAAAACTCTAAATAAAAAGGTAGGTCTTTTAGGTTTATTATTGAGTCAGTTAAATAGCGACTAACAAACGATGTAATGAATGCAGATAAAAATATAACAACTAAGTTTGAAGTTTTTTTCTTCATGTAAATCCTTTTTTAAAAAAGACTGATAGCTTAACCATTGTAATTATTGTGGTTAGTTCCGCCTAGCACGGGAGTTTATACATCGATTAATATTTCACTAAACAAACTATTTGTAAACTACTAAGTTCCTACAATAGAAAAACGAGCCTATTTTGGCTCGTTTTTTTTTTTACTGATAGCTGACAGCTAAAAACTAACCGCTGCTCTTTTACTCTGGCTCATACCCCAAATTAGGCGATAGCCACCTTTCGGCCTCTGCGAGCGTCATATTAGTTCGCTTGGCGTAGTCTTCTACCTGATCCTTTTGTACAGCGGCTACGGCGTAGTATTTTGCCTCTGGGTGTGAGAAGTACCAACCTGAAACAGCAGCACCTGGCCACATGGCGTACGAACTAGTTAGCTGCATGCCAATGCGTTTTTCGGTATCGAGTAACTGCCAAATTTTCTTTTTCTCGGTGTGCTCTGGGCACGCTGGGTAACCTGGCGCTGGGCGAATACCTTGGTAGTTTTCGCGAATTAGCTCATCGTTACCGAGGTTTTCATCGGGTGCATAACCCCAATACTCTTTACGTACTTGTTCGTGCAGGTATTCGGCAAAGGCTTCTGCGAGCCTATCGGCAACCGCTTTTATCATTATTTTATTGTAGTCGTCTTGCTGTGCGTCAAACGCATTGGCTAAGTCGTCTTCTTCTAAACCGCCCGTTACTGCAAACGCGCCAAAGTAATCAGGTGTACCTTTTGGCGCAATGTAGTCGGCTAAACAATAGTTAGCAAAGTCGGTTTTTTCAGTTTGCTGGCGTAAATGGCACGAAGTAGTTAATAGCTCTTTGCGGGTTTCATCGGTGTAAATTTCTATGTCATCACCCACGCGATTTGCTGGGAATAAACCAATTACACCTAAAGGTTGCAAAGTACCTGACTTTTCGAGGTCATCGAGCATGTCGTTAGCGTCTTTAAATAAGCTACGTGCTTGCTCACCAACGACTTCATCGTCCATTATGCGCGGGTATTTACCAGCGATTGACCACGTCATAAAGTATGGGGTCCAATCTATATACTTACGCAACGTGGCTATTGATACATTTTTAAACTCAGTCACGCCCAGCTTTTTAGGTACTGGTGGCGTGTAGTTATCCCAATCAAGCTGTGCAGCATTATCGCGGGCGCGCTGAATGGTAACTGGCTTTGAGCGCGGCTTTTTGCGCGCTTGTTGCTCGCGTACTTTTACGTACTCGGCTTTTGTTTTTTCTAAAAAGGCAGGTTTTAGCTCTTTAGATAACAAGCTTGATACTACGCCCACTGCTCGGCTGGCGTTATTTACGTACACTACGCCTTTATCGTACTGTGGCTCAATTTTAACTGCAGTATGCGCTTTAGAGGTCGTTGCGCCGCCAATCATAAGTGGGAGTTCAAAACCTCGGCGGGTCATTTCTTTGGCTACGTGTACCATTTCGTCAAGCGATGGGGTAATTAAGCCCGAAAGGCCGATTATGTCGGCTTTTTCGTCAATCGCTGTTTGCAGTATTTTTTCGGCAGGTACCATTACACCTAAGTCGATTACTTCGTAGTTATTACATTGCAGTACTACGCCTACAATGTTTTTACCTATGTCGTGCACGTCCCCTTTTACGGTGGCCATAACCACTTTACCGTTAGTGGCACCTTCTTCTTTTTCAGCTTCTATGTATGGGTCTAGGTAGGCCACTGCTCGTTTCATTACACGGGCTGATTTAACAACTTGCGGTAAAAACATTTTACCTGCGCCAAATAAATCCCCTACCACGTTCATGCCATCCATTAATGGCCCTTCAATTACGTGAATAGGTTTATCGGCAGCTGCGCGGCATTCTTCGGTATCCTCATCTATAAAAGTAGTAATGCCTTTTACAAGGGCGTGCTCTAGGCGTTTTTCAACAGGCCATGTGCGCCATTCTAAGTCTTCTACCCGCTCAGCTTGTGCCATACCTGAATATTTAGGTGCAAGCTCTACTAAACGCTCACCTGCACCGGGGTCGGTGTTAAGTATTACGTCTTCTACGGCTTTTCGAAGTTCCTCGGGGATATCGTCGTAAACCGCAAGCTGGCCTGCGTTTACAATCCCCATATCCATACCCGCTTTTATCGCGTGGTATAAAAACACCGAGTGAATGGCCTCGCGTACAGGGTTATTACCCCTAAACGAAAACGATACATTAGACACCCCGCCCGACACTTTACAGTGCGGTAAGTTTTGCTTAATGCGGCGTGTGCCTTCTATAAATTCTACTGCGTAGTTGTCGTGCTCTTCTATACCGGTGGCCACGGCAAATATATTAGGGTCAAAAATAATGTCTTCTGGCGGGAAGCCAATCTCTTCTACTAATATTTTGTAGCTGCGTGCACATATTTCGTATTTACGGTCTGCGGTGTCGGCTTGGCCGTCGGTATCAAACGCCATAACAACAGCAGCTGCACCAAAACGTTTAATAATTTTAGCTTGGTGTTTAAACGGCTCCTCCCCTTCTTTAAGCGATATTGAGTTAACAATAGCCTTGCCTTGAATACATTTAAGGCCTGCTTCTATTACTTCCCATTTAGAAGAGTCGACCATAATAGGCACTTTAGAAATATCAGGCTCTGAGGCAATTAAGTTTAAAAACTTCACCATGGCCGCTTTTGAGTCCAGCATGGCTTCGTCCATGTTGATATCAATAACCTGGGCGCCGTTTTCTACTTGCTCGCGGGCAACATTCAGGGCGGTCTCGTAATCTTCTTCCATGATTAAGCGTTTAAACATGGCAGAACCAGTGACGTTGGTACGCTCGCCAACATTGGTAAATACTGCAATTTGCTGGGTCATGTTGGCTCCTAGTTTAAGTTACAGGCTTCAAGGCCTGATAAACGCATACGAACATCAAGCTCTGGCAATGCGCGAGGTTTAACCCCTTCAAGCCCTTTAGCAAACGCACGAATATGCTCAGGCGTTGTACCACAGCAACCACCCACAATATTAATAAAGCCCGATTTGCCCCAATCTATAATCTCGGCAGCCATTTCAGGAGCCTCTAGGTCGTACTCACCAAATTCGTTAGGCAAACCGGCATTGGGGTGCACTGAGGTAAATGTTTCGCATACCCGCGAAAGCTCTTCTACGTATTGGCGCAGTAAATCTGGCCCAAGGGCACAGTTAAGACCAATTGAAATAGGCTTAATATGGCGAATAGAGTTATAAAATGCTTCGGTTGTTTGCCCCGAAAGGGTACGCCCTGAGGCATCGGTAATTGTGCCCGAGATCATTACGGGTAATGTGCGCTCGGCTTGCTCAAAGGCTTCTTCTACTGCGAATGAGGCGGCTTTTGCATTTAGGGTGTCAAATATGGTTTCAATAAGTATTAAATCAGCGCCACCTTCCATTAATGCAAGGGTAGACTCTACATACGCAGTAACCAGCTTATCAAACGTTACGTTACGGTAACCTGGGTCGTTTACATCTGGCGAGATAGAACAGGTTTTAGATGTTGGCCCTAAAACCCCCGCTACATAGCGTGGTTTTTCTGGATTTATAGCGGTGAACTCGTCACATATAGCACGCGCGAGTTTTGCCGACTCTAAGTTTACCTCACGGCTTATGCTTGCCATGTCGTAATCTTCCATCGAAATGGTGGTTGAGTTAAAGGTATTGGTTTCAATAATATCTGCACCGGCAGTTAAAAAGCCGCGGTGTATATCGGTTATTAGCTCGGGTTTGGTGAGGCTTAATAAATCGTTATTGCCTTTTATTAGCACGTGCCAATCTTTAAAACGCTCGCCTCGGTAGTCTTCTTCTTCAAGTTTATGAGTTTGGATCATAGTGCCCATAGCGCCGTCTAAAATTAAAATGCGCTCTTTAAGCGCTTCACTTAGTTCGGCTTGTTTGTTGGCGGCTGTATTATTCGGCATAGTTGTTAGTCCTCACATCTTGGCTAACTAAATTAATATCATACGGTGTGGTCTGATACACGTAGTAATTTAACCAGTTCGAAAAAAGTAAAAAAGCATGGCTTTGCCACGTTTTTGACGGTTGCTTGCTTGCATCATCATCGGGAAAATAGTTTTCAGGTTTTGGCGCATCTGGGCTTTTTTGTAAATCACGCTCGTACTCCCCTTTTAGGGTGTCGGCATCGTATTCTGGGTGGCCTGTTATAAATACTTGGCTACCCGATTTGTTCTTTAATAAGTAAGCACCCACTCGTTCAGAGCCTGCTAATACAACGAGATCATCACACGCATTTATTTTTTTTATATCAATGTGCCCATAACGTGAGTGTGGTACTAAAAAGGTATCATCAAAACCGCGGGTTAATGCCCCGTGTTTAAAATGGCATTGGTGAGTAAATACGCCACACAGCTTATTGGGTTTTAAGTCGCGCTTTAAATTGTAGCTATGGAATAGCGCTGCATGAGCCGCCCAACACGAAAACAACGTAGAGGTAACGTGTTGCTCTGCCCAATCAATAATGACTTTAAGCTCTTCCCAGTAGGCAACATCTTCATACTCTAAATGCGCAAGCGGTGCGCCTGTAACAATAAGCGCATCGTAATTGTTATTTTTTACCTCTGAAAAATAGCGGTAAAAGGTATCTAGGTGTTCTTCTGAGTTATTACTGCTGCGGTGAGTGTCTAGGCGCAGCAGCTCTACGTTTACTTGCAAAGGAGAATTTGCAAGTAAACGAATAAACTGCACTTCGGTTTCTACTTTATTAGGCATTAAGTTTAATATAGCCAAACGCATTGGGCGGATTTCTTGCGTTTTTGCACGGCTTTTTGGCATGACGAATACGTTTTCTTGGCGCAAACGTGCAATGGCTGGAAGCTCATCCTTTACGGTAATTGGCATATTTTTAACTCCTACTCATAAAAACTCGTGCTAATTATGAACTGAAAGCAAAAAATATCAACCTCTAGATGTATAGATGTCTAAATGAAATTTATTCATTATTACTTAAGTATGTGGCAAGCAATGAGTCACCCCCTTAAAAAGAGGCTTAACTCACTGCATTTAAAATAATGAACTAATTATTGCCCACTAATATTAAATTTTGCTGAGGGGGAATTAAATACTCAGCGCCGTTTTTGGTAATTACAGCCATTTCTTCAACAGAAATGGTTTTAAACTCGGTGTTGTTTAAAGGCCAACTAAAAAAGCCATCAAAAGCAAACACCATTCCCTCTTTAAGTTTACGATGAGCAGCAGGCCTTACTTGGGCACTGCGAGAGCCACCTAAATTGGGCCCGGTATCGTGTGCAACATACCCAACTGGATGGCCGGTACTCCATGGCACAGGCTCTGAGTTGTATTTATTCATTAATACGGTTTGAGCTTGATCCACGTCTATACCCTTTACGCCGGGTTTCATTGCATTAAATGCGGCAAAACCGCTATCTCGGGCATTAATCCAATATTGCTGAATGTTGGCTGGTGCAGAGGTTTCCCCTTCTTTAAGTACATAAGCAAAACGCTGAATGTCACTTACCCAGCGATTGAAGAGCTTTACGCCAAAATCAATTTGAATTACGTCGCCCGGCATAATGACTTTATTTGTAGAATGCGAATGCCCGCGATCGGGACCTGAATTTACGTTAGGATTTTGATCGGCAGCCCATGCATCGGTTACACCTCGTGCTTTCATTTTAGCTTTTAAAAATTTAGCTACATCGGCATCGGTGGTTTTACCCGGAATAATAGTTTTATAAGCCTCTATTTGCCACGTTGCTGAAAGCATTGCGGCCTCTTTCATTATTTCAACTTCAGCAGGTAACTTAATTGAAAGCCATTGATAAACGACTTCTTCGGAAGATACGAGCTTTGCTGTTTGCTTTGCGCCTAATAAGTTAGTTAATTGCTTGTATTGCGAGTGCGATAACCCATCTGCCTGTGCATTAAGATCAGAGACATTTATTGCTATACGCTCAAAGGGTTGTTTTTTTATAAACTCAGCCGCGTATTTTAACGCAGACACACTGCGTGGCACCGAGATCACTTTTTCATGTATGTTTAGCTCGTCGAGTGCTTTTGCTTCGCTTGAAGGTGAGTAGGCTACCGAATGAAACGCCCCTTTATTAAAATAAAATAAATATGCCGCTGGCGAACCTGCGTTTTCACAGCCAACATGGTCAGCCAATGGGTCGTTGTTATTTTCTCTACAAACAATAAGCCAAGCATCTACCTTAGCTGCTTTTAAAGCGTTTGGCAGGAGTTTATTTATTCTTTGTTTTCTTATTTCGGGCCAAGGAGAATCGACTGCGTTAGCTTTGGGGTTTGTGGTAAATAACGTAAGCAAAGCCAACATTGTTATTACTTTTTGTATAGTCATGGGTTTTTCTTATTTTTACTATGGTTTAAATACGTTAGCACACCCAAATAAAACTATACATTTAACGAGATAAAACGATAAAGATATATTCCCACCCGCCATTCGTTGACTGTTTCACCTCTCAACAACTACAATACAACATTAAAATTTTTATTATTATTTGAAGGCTTTCCTCCATGGTTTTACCTGATAAGTTTATTTTCTCGATGAGTCGAGTATCTAAAGTTGTGCCGCCTAAGCGTACAATTTTAAAAGATATTTCGTTGCACTTTTTTCCTGGCGCCAAAATTGGTGTGCTTGGTTTAAATGGTTCTGGTAAATCATCATTGCTACGTATTATGGCCGGTGTTGACCAAGACTTTGAAGGTGAGGCACGTCCTCAGCCTGGTACTAAAATTGGTTACTTACCACAAGAGCCAGTACTAGACGAAAGCAAAACAGTACGAGAAATAGTTGAAGAAGCTGTTGGCGAAGTAAAACACGCCCTTAATCGCCTTGACGAGGTTTACAACGAGTACGCAATGGAAGGTGCTGACTTTGACGCACTGGCTAAAGAACAAGGTGAATTAGAAGCAGTTATTCAAGCGCACGATGGCCATAACATCGATAACGTACTAGAGCGCGCTGCTGATGCACTTCGCTTACCTGAGTGGGATGCTAAAATTGAGCACCTTTCAGGTGGTGAACGCCGCCGTGTTGCTATTTGTCGTTTGTTACTAGAAAAACCAGATATGCTTATTCTTGATGAACCAACTAACCACTTAGATGCTGAGTCGGTTGCATGGTTAGAGCGCTTCTTACATGACTACGAAGGCACTGTTGTGGCGGTAACGCATGACCGTTACTTCCTTGATAACGTTGCTGGCTGGATATTAGAGCTTGACCGTGGTGAAGGAATTCCATGGGAAGGTAACTACTCTTCTTGGCTTGAACAAAAAGACGCGCGCTTACAGCAAGAACAAAAATCTGAAAAAGCACGTCAAAAATCAATTGCGCAAGAACTTGAATGGGTGCGTTCAAACCCTAAAGGTCGTCAGGCTAAGTCTAAAGCGCGTATGGCGCAGTTTAGCGAGCTACAACAATCAGATTACCAAAAACGTAACGAAACAAACGAGCTATTTATTCCACCTGGCCCACGTTTAGGCGACCAAGTATTAGAAGTGACTAACTTACGTAAAAGCTTTGGCGACCGCGTATTAATAGACGACTTAAGCTTTACAATGCCTAAAGGCGCTATTGTGGGCATTATTGGTGCTAACGGCGCGGGTAAATCTACGCTATTTAAAATGTTAAGTGGCGAAGAGCAGCCAGATAGCGGTAGTGTTAACGTTGGTGAAACCGTACAACTAGCAACGGTTGATCAGTTCCGCGACGATATGGACGAAAGCAAAACAGTTTTTCAAGAAATATCTGACGGACAAGACGTTTTAAAAATTGGTAACTTTGAATTCCCAAGCCGTGCTTACGTTAGCCGTTTTAACTTTAAAGGTAACGATCAGCAAAAGTTTGTAAAAGACTTATCGGGCGGTGAGCGTAACCGTTTACACCTTGCTAAATTATTAAAAGCCGGTGGTAACGTAGTGCTACTGGATGAGCCAACCAATGACTTGGACGTTGAAACATTACGTGCACTTGAGAATGCTATTTTAGAATTCCCAGGCTGTGTAATGTGTATATCGCATGACCGTTGGTTCCTTGACCGTATTGCTACGCACATTTTAGATTACCGCGACGAAGGACAAATTAACTTTTTCGATGGTAACTATACTGAATACGAAGAGTGGCTCAAAAAGACCTACGGTGCAGAAGCTGCACAACCTAAGCGTATAAAATACAAAAAAATTGGTTAATAGCTAAATTAACTGAAATACCTTTAAAACCCTGCTTT
>NZ_NTLW01000175.1:0-13765 GCF_002632075.1 Pseudoalteromonas sp. ESRF-bin5
AACGCCTTCTTTTTCTTCGATAAGCATAAGCACACGCGTTGCAAAACGGCTTGATAAACAAACCTTTTGCGCCAGTAATGAGTCAGCCTCAAAACGAACAGAACCAACAGTTTGCTTAGACACAGCAGCGCCAAGTTCTGTTAACTCATCAACCAATAAATTTTCGATTCCGATAGAAGTAAGTGCGATAAATTGCAAAGTAGTAACCCTTAATAGCTAATTGCGCAGGATTATACCATAGGTTGAGGGACAAACACGCCATAACACATGCTTAATAGCGTAAATTACTTAGGCAGTTTTAAATTTAATTTGCTGAGTTAAGATAGGATGAACGCGATTATTTAGAATTTTGATAGCTTCAAATTGAGCAAGAGATAAATTTTCGTCTAATTGAAAATTCTCGCTTAAATTTAAGCAAACCGAGGCATCATGACAGTGATCGACAATCAAAAAGTCGCCCGTTTGCGCCTTAGAAACTAATTTAACGACTGCTTCAACACTTGGTTGGCTGCCAGTGTATTCATTAAAAAACCAGCTTTTTGCTAGCACAGGTTTTAAATGAAACTTAACCGCTGTAGCATTTAACGCTATTTGACATATTTGTGCACCAGACCAGATTTCAAACCCGTCCAGATAATTATAAACTTGTTCGTAAAATGCAGCATCTTCTAAGCTAAAGTTAGGGTTTTTGATAACTAAATCTGTTAACTGCCTTATTTTATAAGGGGTGCAAAGCTGCATTTCATCGTTCAAATCAAGTAATAAACGATTTTTATTAGGACAAGCAATCCACTGCCATTGCTTTGATGCTTGTAACATTTGCTCCTCCTTGTGGGCTATATTAAAAATAGTATCAGTTCAAAGTATAACTGCTTTTGACCATTTTATACATAAATGCTTAGAACATTTATCGAACGATCAAAAGCTTAGATAACTGATCCTTATAAGCCGTTTACGATCGATTTTACCAATTCAGGGCCTTTATAAATAAAACCTGTATAAACCTGTACTAAACTAGCACCCGCATTAAGCTTCTCTTTAGCTGAATTAGCATCATCAATTCCGCCAACACCAATAATAGGTAACTGGCCTTTTGTTAATCGTCTTAATTCACTTACTACTTCTGTAGAGCGTGTTCTTACAGGGTGTCCTGATAAACCACCGGCTTCCTCAGCATACTGCTGACCGATCACATCACTTCGTTCTAGTGTTGTATTAGTTGCAATTACTCCGTCAATTTTGTTGTTTAGCAGTGACTCACTTACCTGTTCAATTTGAATAGGATCAAGATCCGGCGCAATTTTTACAAGCATCGGAACTTGCTTATTATGTTTTGAAACTAAATCTAACTGCTCATTTTTAAGACTTTGCAACAAATCATCAAGTGCAGCTCCGTATTGTAAATCTCTCAGTCCGGGTGTGTTTGGTGAAGAAATATTCACGGTAATATAAGAGGCATACTCAAAAACTTTTCTCATACAGTGTATGTAATCGTCTTTACCTTGCTCATTAGGGGTATCTTTATTTTTACCTATATTAATACCTAATATGCCGTTGTACTTTGCTGCTTTTACATTGCTAATTAAATTATCAACGCCTTTATTATTAAAACCCATACGATTAATAATAGCGTTTGATTCTGGCAATCTAAATATACGAGGCTTGTCGTTACCGGCTTGCGGGCGAGGTGTAACAGTACCCACCTCTAAAAAACCAAAACCCATTTGGCTAAATGCATCTATACACTCTGCATTTTTATCTAAACCTGCTGCTAACCCAACCGGATTTTTGAATTCAAGACCTAGAAAGTTAACGGGTTTATTTGCTACAGATTGCGACCATGCGGCACTCAAAGGCGTATTAGCAAAGCGGCTTAAATTATTAAGAGCAAATTCATGTGCCCACTCCGCATCACGGGTAAACATAAAACGGCGAGCTAAATCGTAAAACATGAATATATTCCTCTTTAAATTACAGACAAAAAAATACCTCAGACAAGGCTGAGGTATTATATAACATTTTTATTAATTAGCTTATTACTTAGTTAATAAATAATGCGCGTAATTATTTTATTTTGCTGGTGTATCACAATTGTGACTCAATAGCATTAGTTCACGCAATGCCACTGAGAACTTGGCAAAATCATGACTTTGCGACGTTTTAAACTCAGCCAGCATTTGCTTCCAACGAGTAAGTAATAACTCTTGCTTATCCATCCACTCATCAATTTGGTAATCAACGTCTTTTTCATCTGCTTCAAAGCTATTTAAAACAACCTGAGCCAATGTTCGTTGCTGCCAATCTAACTCTTCACGATAAGATGAACGGGCCAACGCTTGCCAATGGTTAGCAACAGGTTGGTTAGTTATTTGATCTAAGAACCAATGTAAGCCCATTCTTGCACCAAGCTTAAAGTAAGTATTAGAAACCATAGCAATGCCTCTACGCGAATTATTAGCAATTTCTGCTAAGTCCATCACCGAGAACAAGCTAGATAATGAAACGATGCGCTTAGCTATATCTAATGGTACTCCACTATCTGTTAACTTAGTTGCAGCTTCATCTATGCGAGCACTTTCCTTTTCAACAATATAAGTGTTCAAGTTATCACTCAAATCACTAAATGTTGGTGAGAAGTACTCAATACCTTGCTCAATCGTTTGTGATTTATTGCGATGACGCAAGAACCATCGAGTTGCTCTGCGAACAGTTCTACGAAGCTGATAAAGCATTTCTGTTTGTACAGCCGCTGGAATTTTATTATCTAAAGCGCTGATTGATGACCACGTATCACGCATTTCAAAAATTTCACTGGCAATTGAGTAACACATTGCAATTTCAGATTCGCTAGCACCTGTTTCTTCGTGCATACGAACCATGAAATTTAAGCCCATGTCATTAACAATATTATTAGCAAGTTTGGTCGCTATAATTTCTTTACGAAGTGGGTGATTGTTCATTGCATCATTAAATTTCTCACGAAGTGGACGTGGGAATGATTTAACTAGTAACTGACGATAATATGGATTCTCTGTAATTTCATCCGTTACAAGCGAATCTTTTAACACCATTTTAGCGTATGAAACCAATACTGATAACTCAGGACGCGTTAGATCTTTGCCTGATGCTGCTCGCTCTGCTAACTCTTCATCACTTGGAATAAACTCTATAGCACGGTCTAATTTGCCATCTTTCTCAAGGGCATGAATAAAGCGAATTTTTTCCTTAAGTGTCGATGTACCACGAGATTGCGTGATTGAAATTGTATGTGTTTGACGATAACAGTCTTTCAATACCAGCTCTGACACTTCATCAGTCATAGAATAAAGCAGTTCATCACGTTGTTTAAGCGTTAAGTCACCTTCAGCAACTAACCCATTAAGTAAAATTTTAATGTTTACTTCATTATCTGAACAAGCAACGCCGCCAACGTTATCAATAAAGTCAGTATTTACGCGTCCGCCTTGTTCAGCAAATTCTATGCGTCCAAGTTGCGTAGCACCTAAGTTACCACCCTCACCTAGCACTTTAGCACCCAGTTCTTTACCATTTATACGTAGCGCGTCGTTTGCACGGTCGCCAACGTCAGCATCGGTCTCTTTTGTGTGCTTGATGTATGTACCAATACCACCATTCCAGAGCAAATCAAACTCCATCATTAATGATGCTTTCATTAACTCGTTAGGTGTCATGCTTGCTTTTTTTGTACCCAGCATTTTTTTCATTTCTGGGCTAAGTGTAATCGATTTTGCAGCTCGAGAGAAAATACCACCGCCGGCTGAAATAAGGTCTTTGTTGTAGTCTTCCCACGAAGAACGAGGCATATTAAATAAACGTTCACGCTCTACATACGATTTTGAGGCATCAGGATTAGGGTCTACAAATATATGCATATGGTTAAATGCAACTTGTAAACGAATGTGCTTAGACAGCAACATGCCATTACCAAATACGTCTCCAGCCATATCGCCAATTGCAACTACTGTAAAATCAGTAGTTTGACAGTCAATATCCATCTCACGGAAGTGACGCTTAACAGACTCCCATGCACCTTTAGCGGTTATGCCCATTTTTTTATGGTCGTAACCTACAGAACCACCCGATGCAAAGGCATCACCAAGCCAAAAGTTGTACTCATTTGCAATACCGTTAGCTATATCAGAAAACGTTGCTGTTCCTTTATCAGCAGCCACTACTAAATACGCATCATCTTCATCATGACGAACAACATTACTTGCTGGCACTATTTCACCACGTGCAATATTGTCAGTGATATCTAATAAACCTCTAATAAAGATTTTATAACACTCTTGGCCTTCTTTAATAAAAGCATCGCGCTCTGATGGTAGCTGCTTACATACAAATCCACCTTTAGAGCCAACAGGTACAATTACAGTGTTTTTAACTTGTTGCGCTTTAACTAAGCCCAAAACTTCTGTTCGAAAATCTTCACGACGGTCTGACCAACGTAGTCCACCGCGAGCTACCTTACCAAAGCGTAAATGTACGCCTTCAACACGAGGCGAATAAACAAATATTTCAAAAGCAGGTAACGGTAGCGGTACGTCAGGGATCAAACTAGGCTGTATTTTAAATGATACGTATGATTTAAATTGGTTCTGAGCATCTTTTTGGTAGTAGTTAGTGCGCAGCGTAGCCACAATCATGTCTACATATAAACGTATAATGCGGTCATCATCAAGGTTGGCTACGTTTTCAAGCTCAAGGTAAATTTGTGCTATTAACTTGTCCAGTGTTTTAGAGCTCGCAGGGCTCTTAACAGAAAAGCGTTTAGCGAATAAGTTAACGATTTGAGACGCTATATGTGGGTAGTTAGCAAACGTACTTTCAATATATGTTTGAGAAAAAGTAACACCAATTTGGCGCATGTATTTAGCATAAGCACGCAAAATAGAGGCTTCACGACCCGTTAAGCCACCCATTAACACTAAACGGTTGAAACCGTCATTTTCTAAACGGTTATTCCATACTTTGGTTAAAGCCGCACGAAAACGAGCAGACACTTTATCAAAATCATCCATCCCTTTACTGTCAATCAGCATAGAGAAATCCATGATCCAATTAATTCGGCCATCACTAGTTTTAACCGAATAAGGTGTTTCACCTATTACACGTAAACCAAAGTTTTCTAGCATTGGCATTACATCTGACAAATGAATTGGCTCATCTTTATGAAATAAGCTCAAACGAACAATATTTGTATTCGCCTCTTCTTGAGGGCGATAAAAAAGCATCTCAAGTTTATTTTCTTCACTTAATAGCTCAAGTTTTTCAATATCAACTACTGCGGCACTCGGTAACACTTCATCTTTGTATGAACGGGCAAACGCGTTACAATATTTACGATTTAAATCATTTCCACGCGCTTCACCTGCAGACTCTAAAAGCGCAGATTGTAGTTTGTCTTCCCAAGTACGGGCAGCTTCTATTAAATTATTTTCGATGTCTTTCACATTAAATTCGATATTGTTGTCAGTCACACGAACAGTGTAATGAGTACGTGCTAGTGTTGACTCGGAGAAGTAAGTGGTAAATTCGACTTTTTCGTCAGAATTAAATGCATTGCCTAAAATATCTTGAGTTTCCCTGCGCAGGGCTGTGTTGTAGCGCTCGCGAGGAACATAAACCATACAAGAGAAAAAACGACCATAAGCATCTTTTCGCACAAATAAGCGACACATATCACGCTCTTGCACTTGTAATACACCGGTTGCAACTTCAAGTAACTCATTTTCGCGTGCTTGTACTAACTCATCACGCGGGTAAGTTTCTAAAATATTTAATACCGCTTTGTAAGCGTGTGTGCCTTTTGCAAAATCACACATATCCATTATGCGAGTAATTTTGCTTTTTAAAACAGGAACATCAGCAGCACTATTATTATAAAAATTAGATGAAAATAAACCAATAAAACGGTCTTCACCAATAACATTCCCTTCATCATCAAAACGTTTTACACCAACGTAATCGATATAAGCGGGACGATGAACACGAGACTGTGAATTAGTTTTAGTTAATATCAATAAATTACTGCTGCGCGCTTCCTGGCGAGCCACCTCTGGTAACTCAGAAAGCAAGCGAGTATGCTCTTCTGTAGAGTTTTTTAACAACCCTAAACTTGTATCCATTTTACCTTTAAGCTGATAATCCCCCTGAACAGGACTTAACTCGTATTCACGGTAACCCATAAGGGTGAAATTATCGCTAACTAGCCAATCTAAAAATTCAACGGTTTCTGCCACTTCACTTTTATTTTTACCGTGGCGGCGCTTAGGTAGCTCTTTACTTACTTCAATTAGTTTTTTTCTTATTGGCTGCCAATCTTCAACAGCAACAGACACATCAACAAGTACGGATTCTAATTCTTTTTTGAAAGACTCAATGGCAGTCGAATCTGTTTGGCGATCAATTTCTATGAAAAAAACCGTTTTTGTAGATGTAGATTCTTGCTCTGCTTTTAAGTTAGATAAGCCTGAAATTTTAGCGCTGTCATCGCGTTGAATTTTGAGTGGGCTATGAAGTAATAAGTGAGAGGCGATATTTTCACGAGTCATGGCCATACGAACAGAATCAACTAAAAACGGCATATCTTTAGCAATAATTTCTACTATGGTATGTGATGACTGCCAGCCATCTTTTGCCACTTCGGGGTTGAAAACGCGAATAACGGCGTCGTCAGTAGTATTTTTTTCTAGCGAATTCCAAAGGCTGAGTGCAGCACCGTATAAGTCACTGTCATTTCGATTTGCCAAATCCTCTTTAGACATATTGCTGTACAAGGCTTTGGCGAATTTCTCAACGAGTAACACATTATCAGCGTGAACTTTTTTCTGGATAAGCTTACAGACATTATCTAGGATAACCGAGGCTTGGCCTTCATTTCGTGTCATTGTATGTTCCTTAATCTATTACTGCTCAAGAGCAGGAATTTGTACAGCCATTTATTAGTGTGGAGTCAGATAAATTCTAACCCTTTTACAGCTAATAAACAGCTTTTTCGATGAAAACATTTCAAGCTTTTCAGCTATTTGGTCATCTATTCACAAATTATAGATATAAATGGCCAATAGTGGCCATTTAGGAGCAATATTATTCACATTATTTTTTCTGGTCGGTCCACAGAAGACTTCCAATTGCAGGTAATAACAGCACTGCACCTAACATATTCACTAAAAACATGAAGGTAAGAAGTATTCCCATATCAACTTGGAATTTCAAATCAGAAAAAATCCATGTGCTTACACCAATGGCGAGAGTAATACCGGTAAATAGTACCGCACTACCGCGTTCAATGAGTGCATTACGATAAGCAATCGACAATGGTACATTTTGTTTAAGCTGCCCCATCATCGACGAAAGTATATAAATACCGTAATCCACACCAATACCTACACCTAGGGCAATAACTGGTAAGGTTGATACTGTTAGGCCAATTTCTAGCTGTACCATTAACGCTTGTGCAAGCGTTGATACTATATAAAGCGGTAACACCACAGCAATAGTCGCTTTTACGCTTCTAAAACTCAGTAAGCATAATGCAATAACAGCACCGTATACATATAGCATCATTGGTATTTGAGCCTCAGACACTGACTCGTTTGTAGCGGCCATTACGCCGACAGGACCAGACGCTAATTTAAAGGCAAGCTTTTCTGTCCCTTCTTCATTTGCGAACTGTTTAACGCTTGCAATAACGCGGTCGATAGTCTGCGCTTTGTGATCATCTAAAAAGATAATAACAGGCATCACAGAACAATCACCGTTCAGTAAACCCGTGCTTGTTTCAACACGTGCTGTAGACTGCACTAATGAAGCCGAATTACGCGGCAAGCTCTGCCATTTTAAATTACCTTCGTTGTAACCCGCATTAACAGACTGAGCAACCGAACTTAAACTAACTGCAGATTGAACACCTGCAACATTTTCAACTTTGTATTGAAAACGGCTAATGCGCTCCATTACATCATATTCTGTACATGCTGCTGGGTAAGCTTCAACTATCACTTTTAAAATATCTGATGAAATAGTGTACCTGTCCGATATTAAAAAAGTATCCTGATTATAGCGAGCATCTTGATGAAGTGACGGAGCACCTGCATGCAAATCACCTATCCGCATTTTATCAGCTTGCCAGTAGCCCAAAGCAAATAAAACAAGCGTAAAGCCAATAATGATTTTAGCTGCTTTAGGATCGGTTGCTTTTACCAATAAATCCCTAATTTTATCAAGCATATTTGGCTTGTTAGCGTCACCTGATTGAATATGAATGCTATTTTCAAATTGCATGTATGAAGCCCAAACAGGCAATAAAATTAAGTTAGTAAATATAATAACCGCAACACCTAAGCTAGCAGTAATTGCAAGCTCACGGATAATACCTATATCAATCGTCAACAAAGTTAAAAAGCCAACAGTGTCTGATAAAAGAGCAATACCACCTGGAATTAAAAGCGCTCTAAAACTTGATTGACAGCAAACTCGCGTACTTTTCCCTTCGCTTACTTTTTTACCTATCGCGTTTATCATTTGTACGCCATGGCTAACACCAATAGCAAATACTAAAAATGGAACTAATATCGACATTGGATCAAGTCCAAAGCCAAGGCTTGAAAGCAACCCTAACTGCCATGCAACCGCAATGATCGAGCATGCAATGGGTAAGATTGTAAGCTTTAAGCTTCCACAGAACAGCCAAACCATAATAAATGTGAAGGCTATGGCAATTGCAAAAAATAAAACAACGCCTTTAGCCCCTTCTGCAATATCACCAGCCATCTTTGCAAAACCGATAATATGAATACTTACTTTATCGGTACTCAGAGGCTCTCTTAACTCTGATTCGAGCTTTTCTGCAAAGGCTAACGTGTCTAACTTTTCTTGCGTTTGTGGGTCAGTTTCTAATAATTGCGCTGTTACCATTGCACACGAATAGTCGCTTGCAATCATACGACCAACAACTTTTGCTTTTTCTATATTTTCTTTAACAACGGCTAAGCCACGTTCGTTTGCCTTAAAGTTTGCAGGAATAATTGGGCCACCGGCAAAACCATCCTCAACCACTTCGACAAATCGGGCGCTAGGAGCAAATATAGAGTTTACGAGCGGTCTGTTTACACCGGGTATAAAATAAAGCTGATCATGAACAGCTTTTAACTGAGTAAAAAATTCTGGATTGAATATGTTACCACTGTCATCACACACTGAAATTAAAATACTATTCGCACCACCAAACTGCTTTTCATGCTTGGTATACACTTTCATGTATTCGTGATTTAAAGGGATATTTTTGTTAAACGAAGCATCTAGTTGAATGTGCGTGGCTTTGAAAATAAGCAAACAAGTAATAATTGCAAAACTTATAAGCACAACTAAGCGATGTCTAAAAATCGCTTTTTCTATAAAATCTAAAATAGTATGCATTAAGGGGTCAACTCCTTCACTTTAATGCCATCTTCAGTAGCCATTACCAATTTATTATTTTTAATCACACCATCAAGTATCGCTTTACCATCGGCAAGTTGCTCATGAGTTAATAAACCATCCTGTAAGTGAAAAATCACCCCGCTATTTGCTAGCATTAACCACTGTTTGTTATTGTAATTAATAATGCTGTTTACAGTAGCAGCTTTAGTACTTTCAAGGTGAAGCCACTCTTCTTCATCACGCTGCTTGCTGAATACATTACCTCTAAGCCCTGCGACTACTTCTTGAGAATTATCTGAATTAAAAGCGAAGAAAGAACCTGGGTATATTTCTTCAAGACGCAGCCAAGTTTTACCGTTATCTGTGCTTCTCGCTAGTAAGCCCATCTCACCAACAAGCATTAAGCCTTCAGAAGTTTGTTCAATTCGATTAAAATGTGGCAGGATTGATGCTGTTTCGGCCTCGTATCCTTCAGGATCATTGTCTTTTAAGTCGTTTAAATAATCTCTGTCTTCACTGAACAATAGAGAATCTAAAAATCGTTTTTCCCATTGTTTACCACCATCAGTAGTATGGTAAAACATGCCATACGCACCCACGGCAAAGCCTTCTAATTTATCTTTAAATAAAATATCTAAACATGGCTTATCTAAAGAAGGCTTAGCCTGTTGTAATTGCCAATTATTACCACCATCAACAGTATTAATAATTGTAGCATCGTGCCCACATGCCCAACCGTTGTTTTCATCACTAAAATCAACAGCGGTTAATAACACTTGCGTAGGCACTAATTCTGCTTGTTGCCACATTTCACCATTTGTACTTTTTATAACTGTGCCATGTTTACCTACAGCAACTAATTCATTACCTGTATTGATAATGTCAGTTAATAGTGTTTTTTGTGCATTAGGCGCACTAATTGCGTTTTTTGGTGTATCTTGAGCAAAACTCGCACCGCTTATAATCAGGCTGGCACATACCAAATACTTCATAAATTTTAATCGCCTTGAACTGAAAGGAGTGTTTGTCTTTGTAAACGAGGAAAGTTTTTGCGTTGAAAGACAAACGCGATGAGAAAGGAAAAAAGCACCTAACTTAAAATTAGGTGCCTAGTTTTAATTTATCTACCTGCGCGACGTAATGCGCTAGATGTAAATTCATTATCATTAAATGATTTTGAAAAATCGTACATTTTTTCTTGGTTATCTAAACCAATTGCTAAATAACGACGTGAATTCAGATCATGATAAACTTCTAACGTACTCCACTGAG
The DNA here is from genome assembly GCF_002632075.1 of Pseudoalteromonas sp. ESRF-bin5. Classification (NCBI taxonomy): domain Bacteria; kingdom Pseudomonadati; phylum Pseudomonadota; class Gammaproteobacteria; order Alteromonadales; family Pseudoalteromonadaceae; genus Pseudoalteromonas; species Pseudoalteromonas sp. ESRF-bin5. Next base: position 10,717 of record NZ_NTLW01000175.1, read on the forward strand.
TGGGTACTTCGTAGTAGTTAAGCCCGTAAGCCATTGCTACACGATAAAGCTGATCACGGTTATCGTAAATGTCTGTTACCGTTACCTGCCAGCTATCTTCATCTATATAAAACACACGTTTTTTATAAATGTGACGCGTATCATCTTTAAGGTTAGCCTCTACTACCCACACACGGTGCTTTTCATAACGAGTATGCTCAGGATTGATGTGGCCAGGCTTTAAAATGTCATCATACTCTAGCTTGTCACTATGAAGCTTGTAACTATTGTACGGAACATAAAGCTCTTGCTTACCTTTAAGCGTCCAGTTGTAACGGTTTGGTGAGCCATTGAACATATCAAAGTCATCAGTAGTACGTAAGCTATCTGCTGCAGTACCCGGTGCGTCATAAGCAACATTTGGTGCACGGCGAACACGACGCTGACCAGAATTATATGTCCATGCTTGGCGTGGCGTTAATATTTGGTCCATAGTTTCATGCACTAGTAACGCAGTACCCGCAAGACGTGCCGGTTGAGTAACACTCTGTTTAAACTTAAATAATATGTTTGAGCCTTGCAGCTCGGCAGGTGTAGCACTTGGATCAGAATATTTAACAAGTAGCTGTTCATCAAAACCAACATAGTTGTAAGAACCTGATGCTGTAGGTGCAGCTTGTCCACCAAAACGTTCGATTGACTCACCTCTAAAACGTAATAAATGGTTCCAAATTGCTTCTAAACCTGTTTTAGGGATGGGAAATGGAATACCAATAGCCGTATTTTTAATTCCGTTTCCGCCTTCAATCAATTCGGCAGTAGGCGCAAACTCTTTAGTTGCATCATAAACAAACTGAGGATATGAGGCCGAACGGCGTGTCTCATACACTGGCATTTTGAATGTGTCTGGATACGCTTCAAACAAAGCAATTTGGCCTGGGCTCAAGTTAGCTTTATATTTATCGATGTTTGATTTATCAATAGTGAAAAGCACTTTATCACTTGAAAAAGGGTCTAGGTGATGCATGCCAACTTCGTACCCTGCAGGAGCTGCAGTAATACCATTGTTCCATGCTGGAATTGAGCCGTCAGCGTTACCTGCTTTTTCGGCGCCCATTGGCGTTAAATCTTGACCTAAACGCGCTACTTCTTCAGCTGATAGTTTTGCTAAAGTAGCATTACTTGCAAACAAGCTAGCAAAAGCTGCTGCAATGAGGGTAGGTTTTTTAAGCATAATAATGTTACCCCTAAATAGAATATTTTAAATTGAAAGAAACGTAATCGCGGTCTGAGGAGGTGTTTACACCACCACCGCCCCAAAATGAGTTGTAGCTCACGTCAAGTGACCACGCATTTTGGTAGTTAAAGTTCATAGTAGCACCTAATGACTTACGATCTTCAATGAACAAGAACATCGGATCAGGTGTGTTACCATTTACGTCATGTGAAAATACAAAGCGAGGTGAAAAGTTGATACCGTTGTAAAGGTTAAAATAGTCACCCTTAGCAATTAGTCGGTAACCCCACGATGAACCCGTTGCAAACGACTTTTCTTCAGGACCATTTGAAAGACCTAAATGCAACGTTGAGTAATCTGTTGTACCTGGGCCAGTGATAACACCACTTCGACCAGTACCTGACACATTTAAACGCATTTCATCGTAATCTGGCATATCGTGAATTTTAACGGCGCCAACTTCACCTACCACAGCCCAACTGTCAGCTCCTAATGACGGGCCAAATAAATGCGTTGCAGTAAACTGAATTTGTGAGGTATCACGTTCAATATAACCTTTTGCAACTTCACCTGGACCTACAGAACTGATTGCATCACCAATACTCATTTGCGAAATACCGGCAAAATCAGGACGAATACCAGCAACAGCTAGCTGTTCAGGCATTGCTGTGTAAAGTAATTCTACATCATCAATTTGCAGAGGCTCGTCTTGTCTAAAAGCAAATTCACCTGCAAACGCAGTCTCGCCAATAGTCGTGTTAAAGCTCACACCATAAAGTTTTATATCTTCAGGGTATTCATTCTCAGCTTTAGAAAATGCAACTAAGTCAGCAACATTATCATCAGTGATTTCTGTTGTAGAAAGCATTGCTAAATCTTGTGCAATGGCAGCTTGAGAAAAATTAGATACACGCCCTGAAATAAGAGGACGACGGCTGTGGTAATTTACGTGGTAAAGCGCAATTTCAGTGTCATTCCACTCGGGTAAAAATATGCCTAATCGTAAACCATATTGACCACCATCATCTGGTTCAGTTTTACCGTTACTACCTTTACCTTTAAGTGCAACCTTGGTTGGGTGCGCTAGGTACATATTAGCTAGTAGAGCTTGGCCTTCTGGACTTGTAGGATTAATCCCCTGAGCCGCAGCTACTTGAGCATAGGTTGCAGTTAAGTTATTTAAACTTTCAGTTAAAAATGCAACATCTATATCAGGGTTAGACGTAAAGCCTAGCTGAACGTTTTGTTGGTAACCATTTTCTGCTGCAAAGTCATTTGTAGAAAAATAAGTACCTGCAGCTGGCAAGCGAGTCTCATGCCATTGGTACTGATAAAAACCTTCTAGGGTGATGTTATCAGTAATACCCAATGATGCCCAAAGCATACCAACAGGAATAAATGCTTCTTTAAGCTCTGCGCCTGGCGCTTTCAATCTATCGATATCTACAGGGTTAACATTTATACCATGAGATATAAGCGTGCTTTCACCCCAGTTAACAACTTGTTGACCAAGACGAACTGAAAGTGGGTTTTTGCCGTCGTTTAAATCAAAGTCAGCCCACACAAACGCATCTAATAAGCGAATATCTGCACAGCTTTGTTCTTTTGTATCTTCATCATCACAAGGATCTACGCTTTGACCTGATGTAGGGTTTGCATAGGCAAAGTCACCATCCATCAAAGCAAAGTCATAAAAGTACATAAAACGAGTAAATAGACCGTAGTTATCTTTGTTTATTGAAAGGTCATGTGTTCCCTTTAACAGTTTGGAGAATGAATCACCGCTGTCAAAGTTAAGATTACCTGCGTCACCATTATTTGAATACGACCCAG
>NZ_NTLW01000273.1:0-9695 GCF_002632075.1 Pseudoalteromonas sp. ESRF-bin5
TTTTGCTAAAGATATGCGCACAGTACTTAAAGAAGTTAAAGACGAATTAGGTGTTGATGCGGTTATTATGTCAAATAAAAAACTAGCTAACGGTGTAGAAATTGTAGCAGCAGTAGATTATGACAAAGCAGCCCCTAAAAAAGAGCAAGCACTTAGCGCTCCAGGACAAAGCTCAACAAAAACACAGCCAGTGCATAATTTTGTAAAACCAGAGCCTCTTCGCGCTAAACCAGAGCCACAAGCGAAAGTAGCCGATAGTCTTCAGGCATTATTAGAGCGTCAAGCCCCACGCCCTCGTTCTGCAGAATTGGCTTCTATGTTTTCTCAATCAGGTATTGATACTACAGACAACTACCAAGAGCCAGTTCAAGAGCAGCGTCCTCGTCCTATGTTCACTAATGAACGTCAAGCTTCAGCGCGTCCGCAAACACAAGCAGACAGCCTTGGATTTGATGATTTAGAAAGTGGTTTTGATGATCTTGACAGTCCAGTGACACCTCGCCAAGAAACTAAGCATACTGAAAGTGAGCAAATTTCGTCAATGCGTGACGAAATGAATGCCATTCGTCAATTGTTAGAACATCAAGTGTCAGGGCTTATGCAACAAGACATGGCAAGACGCGATCCTACTCGTGCATGCATGATTGATCGTTTAGTCGGTATGGGAATAGATAAAGATGTTGCTGAGCAAATGGCGTGCTTTGTTCCTGACGATGTATCTCGCCAGCAAGGTTGGAAAGCACTTTTAACAATGGTTGAAGATCAGATGCAGACAACCAACAACGAGATTTTACGTCAAGGCGGTGTATACGCCTTAGTCGGCCCAACGGGTGTTGGCAAAACAACAACCGTTGCTAAATTAGCTGCACTTGGCGCACAAAAATATGGTGCAGACAAAGTCGCTTTAATCACAACAGACACATACAGAATTGGTGCTTATGAGCAACTCGCCACTTATGGCCGAATTATAGGTTGTGGTGTTAAGCAAGTTAAAGATGCTAATGAATTAGCTGAAGTTTTATATCATTTACGAAATAAACGACTAGTATTAATTGATACTGCGGGTATGAGCCAGCGCGACTTGCGCTTAACTGAGCAACTTAATACGCTAATGCGTAATCAGCGTGTTGATATTCGCAGTTATTTAGTGCTCAGCGCAACATCGCAAATACATGTGTTGCAAGAAACCGTTAGGCACTTTAAAAAAGTGCAGTTAAGTGGTTGTATATTCACCAAATTAGACGAATCTTTAAGTTTAGGTGAGATTATTAGTATAGCGATTCAAAATCGCCTTCCAATAGGGTATCTTACTAACGGTCAACGAGTACCAGAAGATATTCGAGTTGCAAATGCTGAAAAACTAGTTAAAAAGGCTGAGCAACTCTATTTAAAAAGAGCAAAAGCACAACATTCAAGGCACCAAGCAGTGGCGCCAAGCACAGTAGGGATGTATGATTAACACAGTATTAGATCAAGCAAGTGGCCTGCGCAAAATGAGTCAAAACAATAACAACGGCGTAAAAGTTATCGCTGTCACTGGCGGTAAAGGTGGAGTAGGAAAAACAAATGTTTCTCTGAATACTGCAATTGCATTAGGCCAGCAAGGTAACAGAGTGTTGGTTCTTGATGCCGATTTAGGCTTAGCAAACTGTGACGTTATGCTAGGACTACGTGTTGAACGTAACTTATCACATGTTTTATCTGGTGAATGTGAACTTGATGAAATTTTAGTTGAAGGCCCCGCAGGTATAAAGATTGTACCCGCAACGTCAGGCTCTCAAAGTATGGTTGAATTGTCGCCTTCAGAGCACGCGGGACTTATACGGGCTTTTAGTGAATTAAATACAGAATTTGATATTTTAATTGTCGATACAGCCGCAGGTATTTCAGACATGGTGCTGAGTTTTTCTCGCGCGGCACAAGACGTCATGGTTGTTGTATGCGACGAGCCCACATCGATTACAGATGCTTACGCGCTCATTAAAGTGTTGAGTCGCGAGCATGGTGTATACAAATTTAAAATTGTTGCAAATATGGTCCGTAGTATGCGTGAAGGGCAAGAGTTATTTGCTAAACTTTCCAAAGTGACCGATCGTTTTTTAGATGTATCAATGGACCTGGTCGCAACGGTTCCCTACGACGAAAATATGCGCAAAGCAACGCGTCGCCAAAAAGTTATTGTAGAGCTTTTTCCTAATTCGCCGGCGGCACTTGCGTTTCAAGCGTTAGCAACAAAAGCAGTTAAATGGCCAATACCTAATCAACCATCAGGTCATCTGGAGTTTTTCATAGAGAAACTAGTAAACGGCTAATTATGACAACATTGGTGAATAAAGTTATGGGATATCAATCAGCACAAAATTTAAATGTGATTGTTGAAAAACATGCATCACTTGTCAAAAAAGTGGCATGTCATCTTATAGCGCGTTTACCAGCCAGCGTGCAGCTGGACGATTTAATACAATCAGGAATGATAGGTCTGATTGAAGCATCTAAAAGTTTTGATGCAACCAAAGGGGCTAGCTTTGAAACTTTTGCGGGGATTCGTATTCGTGGGGCAATGCTTGACGAGATGCGACGTGGCGATTGGGCACCCCGTTCAGTACATCGTAAAAGCCGTTTGGTGGCCGAAACAATTGCTTTTTTAGAAAAAAGCTTAAACCGTGAGCCAACAGATATAGAAGTTGCTGAAAAACTTGAAATTTCGTTAAATGAGTACCATCATATCTTAAACGATGTAAATGCAAGTAAAGTACTCGGTATTGAAGACCTTGGTGTTGATGAAGATGCCATCAGTCCAGTGGGCCAAGATTTAGCGCTAGACAAACCGTTTAATAATGTTAAAAATGAGCGGTTTAACGAGTCTCTATTAGGTGCAATAAAATCTTTACCAGAACGTGATGCAATGGTGCTGTCTTTGTACTATAACGATGAAATGAATTTAAAAGAAATAGGGCATATACTCGATGTAAGTGAATCGCGTGTAAGTCAAATACATGGTCAGGCGATGATTAAGCTTAAAGCTAAAATCAATGACTGGATAAATTAGTAGTAAGTAAACAAGGTTAAGACCTCACTGGGGGATGTTTTGGATAAAAACATGAAAATTCTGGTTGTTGATGATTTTTCAACAATGAGACGTATTATTAAAAATCTGTTGCGTGACTTAGGTTTCACTAATGTTCAAGAAGCAGACGATGGGTCAACCGCTTTGCCAATGCTACAAAATCAAGTATTTGATTTTGTTGTTACCGATTGGAATATGCCAGGAATGCAGGGTATAGACCTACTAAGAGCAATACGTGCGGATGATAAGCTTAAACACATTCCAGTATTGATGGTAACGGCTGAAGCTAAAAAAGAACAAATTATAGCGGCAGCACAGGCAGGTGTTAATGGTTATATCGTTAAGCCATTTACTGCTGGAACACTCAAAACTAAATTAGAAAAAGTATTTGAACGTTTAGGCTAATGATAGGGGGAGAGGCTTATGTCAGCACTTGCTGCGCCTCAAATAACTTTAGAACAAGCTCGTCAGCTCGTTGTTTTTCTAGAAAACGGTGAGCAAGACAAAGCCAATCAGTTAATTTTAGATACCGCTTCTAAGGAGCAATCTGAAATATTTGCTGAGGTTGGAAAGTTAACCCGTCAATTGCATGAAGCTTTAAAAAGCTTTGAGCTAGACACTCGCTTATCTGACTTAACTACCGATGCTATTCCAGATGCAAAAAAACGGCTCAATTATGTTATAGAAATGACAGAAAATGCCGCGAATAAAACAATGGATGCAGTTGAGGCTAGCCTACCAATTGCTCAACAGTTGGCAGATGAAATATCTCATATCAAACCGACATGGGATCGCCTAATGAATCGAGAGATTGAGTTAGGGGAGTTTAAATCGTTATGCCACAGCATTGATAAGTTTATGAACAATTCTCATCATAAAACCGATGAGCTGCAAAGTTTGATGACTAATGTACTTATGGCACAAGACTATCAAGATTTAACCGGCCAAGTTATTCGCCGAGTTATTGAGCTTGTTAGAGAAGTTGAAGAAAGCTTAATTCATCTTTTGACAGCCTTCGCTGATCAAAGCGAAAGCAAAGCCGAAAAAATAGAACAACAAAAAACAAATGAACCATTAGACGAACAAACTTTAGCAGGTCCAGAAGGCCCTATTATTGATAAAGAATCACGTAATGATGTTGTATCTGATCAAGATGAAGTCGATGATCTTTTATCAAGTTTGGGCTTCTAAGAGGAGAGTAACTGCATGTTTGAAGTCGATGAAGATATTTTACAAGACTTTCTTGTAGAGGCAGGAGAAATCCTAGAGCTTTTATCTGAACAGTTAGTTGAGCTGGAAAACAATCCAGAGGACACCGAATTACTCAATGCCATATTTAGAGGGTTTCACACTGTAAAAGGTGGTGCTGGGTTTTTAGCTATGACCGAGCTCGTTGACGCATGTCATGGCGCAGAGAATGTGTTCGACCTGCTTAGGCAAGGCGTACGAACGGTTAATTCGGAGTTGATGGACGTAATTTTACAAGCTCTCGATACGATTAACGAGATGTTTGCTACCATTCAAAATCGTGACAAACCAGAACCCGCTGATCCCGAACTTCTTGAAACCCTTCATAAACTAGGTTTACCTCCAACAGAAGAAGAGCTTGCTGGTGACTCACCAGTTGATTCAACTGAAGAACCTCAAGCCGAGGTTATTGATGCCCCAGTTGCCGAGGAAGCCTCAGGAACTGATGAAGAAGATCCGTTTGCATTTGACGAGCTATTTAGCGGTGGAACAGTTGAACAAAGCGATGATGAAACTCAGATTGACGAAATAACAGAAGATGAATTTGAAAACTTACTAGACGAATTACATGGAAAAGGTCAAAGCCCTGTAGCTGAAAGCGCGTCCAGTAGTAGTGATGTCAGTGGAGACATTACAGATGATGAGTTTGACAACTTACTTGATGAACTTCATGGCGTTGGAAGCTTTGGTGCTGTTGCGGCCAGTGAGCCTGTAAAAGAGCAAACAGCAAGTAATAATTCTGCAGAAAGCTCTGCAACGCCTTCAACACGTTCACCTGCAAGTGATTCTAGCGATGATGAAATTAGCGATGATGAGTTTGAAGCATTGCTTGACGAACTTCATGGATCAGGTGCCCCTAAATCAATAGAGAGCCCTGCAGCTTCAGAGCCGAAGCCCGCTGCTAAACCTGTGGCTAAGGTAAGTGAGCCTGTCAAAAAGCCTGAACCTGTAAAAGCCGCTGCGCCAAAACCAGTGCAAAAGCCTGCAGAAAAAGCAGCTCCAGCGCCTGCAGCTGTGAAAAAGCCAGCTCCTCCGCAAGCAGAAACAACAGTCCGAGTTGACACAAAACGCCTAGACCAAATAATGAATATGGTGGGTGAGCTTGTACTTGTTCGTAACAGATTGGTAAGTTTAGCCACTAACTCAGAAAGTGAAGCAATGGGCAAAGCCATTTCTAACTTAGATGTTGTGACGGCTGATATCCAAGGCGCAGTAATGCAAACGCGAATGCAGCCAATTAAAAAGGTATTTGGCCGCTTCCCTCGCGTTGTTCGTGACTTAGCACGAAGCTTAAATAAAGATATTAGTTTACAGCTTGTTGGTGAAGAAACTGATTTAGATAAAAACTTGGTTGAGGCACTTGCAGACCCGCTTGTTCACTTAGTTAGAAACTCAGTTGACCACGGAATAGAGATGCCAGCAGCTCGTGAAGCAGCAGGCAAACCTCGGACGGGTAATGTTACACTTTCAGCGTCTCAAGAGGGAGACCATATTTTGCTTACCATCAAAGATGATGGTGCGGGTATGGATGCTGAAAAGCTCAAAAAAATAGCAATCAGTAAAGGCGTTTTAGATCACGACCAGGCGAGCCGTTTATCGGATACCGAGGCGTACAATTTAATCTTTGCACCAGGATTTTCTACCAAAGAAGAGATCTCTGACATCTCAGGGCGTGGTGTGGGAATGGATGTTGTAAAAACTAAAATCACTCAACTTAATGGCTCAGTGAGTATTCAGTCAGAGCTAGGTGTTGGTACAATTTTAGAAATAAAAGTACCGTTAACACTTGCGATATTACCAACCTTGATGGTTGTAGTTGGCGAACAAACATTTGCATTACCATTAGCTGGTGTAAGTGAAATATTCCATTTAGATCTAACCAAAACAAATGTAGTTGATGGTCAACTAACTATTATTGTACGTAAGAAAGCGATACCGCTATTTTATCTTGAGCATTGGTTAGTTAAAGGAGCAGATCGCACTCAGCGCAAAGCGCAAGGTCATGTTGTTATTGTTCAAATAGGTACTCAGCAGGTTGGTTTTGTAGTTGATTCTTTAATAGGTCAAGAAGAAGTTGTAATTAAACCTCTTGATGCTCTTTTGCAGGGTACCCCAGGTATGGCAGGCGCAACTATTACATCAGATGGTGGAATTGCACTAATTTTAGATGTTCCAAATATGTTAAAACACTACGCTGGCTAAATCATAAAGTAGGTACACATAAGATGTGTGCCTACGTATAAATTTAATAAGAGAGCTAAATGGCCGTAAAAGTTTTAGTTGTTGATGATTCAAGCTTTTTTCGTCGTAGAGTAAGCGAAATCCTTGAACAAGACAGCGATATACAAGTTATAGGTTTTGCCATTAATGGCAGAGAGGCTGTAGAAAAAACGGCTCAGCTTCGTCCTGATATGATCACGATGGATGTAGAAATGCCTGTGCTTGATGGTATCAGTGCTGTTAAAGAGATAATGGCAAATAACCCCACGCCAATATTAATGTTTTCCTCTTTAACCCGTGCTGGCGCAACAGCAACACTTGATGCGCTTGATGCTGGAGCGATGGATTTTTTACCTAAAAAGTTTGAAGATATTGCACGTAATAATGAAGATGCGATAAAGCTCCTTCAAGCTAAAGTCAAAGAAATTGGTAATAAGCGTATTCCTAGAGCCTTTAAGCCAATAACACACCAGAAACCAGCGGCACGCTCTGTGCCTGATAAAATCAGTAATACTGCGTCTTCAATCAGGCAACCAGATAGAAGTTTTCAGCGTTCAACAACCGCATCGACATTAACAAAAACACAAAACAACGTACCAACTCGTGCAAGTGGCAAGCAATACAAGCTTGTGGCTATCGGTACATCTACTGGTGGTCCTGTTGCTTTACAAAATGTGCTTACGCAATTACCCGCTAATTTTCCGCATCCTATTTTACTTATCCAGCATATGCCTGCTGCTTTTACACCGGCATTTGCAGCTCGTTTAAATGGGTTGTGTAAAATAAAAGTAAAAGAAGCACAGCAAGGTGATCGTCTTGACCCTGGAACTGCCTATTTGGCTCCTGGCGGGCAACAAATGATGGTTGAAGGTCGAGGTGGTTCTAAAACATTGCGCGTTTTTGAAGACAGTAGCGAGCGAATCACTTATAAGCCCAGTGTTGACGTTACATTTGCAAGTATTGCAAAAGCTTATCAGGGAGATGTTTTAGCTATTATTTTAACCGGCATGGGGGCTGATGGTAGAGATGGCGCAAGAATGTTAAAACAAACTGGCGCCACTATTTGGGCACAAGATGAAAAAAGCTGTGTTGTTTATGGTATGCCACAAGCTGTTGCTAATGCGGGGCTTTCAAGTGAGAGTTTAGCGCTTGACGATATTGCAACGCGGATAAAAAGCGAAACCGGTTGTGGATAAGCTTTCTGTACTTGGTTTAATTGTTGCACTAAGTGCTATAGCAATTGGCTATCATCTAGAAGGTGGTGTGATTGCCGCCCTTTTTAATGGTCCTGCGCTCATTATAGTACTAGGTGGGACAGTAGGCGCTGTAATGCTACAAACGTCTACTAGTACCTTTAAAAAAATGCTTAGAATGAGTCACTGGGTATTTGTGACTCCCAGTTACAATATTGATGATGCAATTGAGCAAGTTAAACGTTGGTCTCATAAAGCGAGACAAGAAGGATATTTGGCATTAGAGGATGAGGCCCTAACTCACTCAGATGTATATGCAGCAAAAGGGCTGAGTTTACTTGTTGATGGCGGTTCAGAGCAGAGGCTACGTGATACGCTTGAAATAGATTTAATGTTGGAGCGTGAGCGTTTGCTTGAAGCTGCACGTGTATACGAAGCAATGGGCGGTTATAGCCCTACCATCGGTATTTTAGGAGCTGTTCTTGGACTTATTCAGGCTATGTCTTTTATTACCGATCCACAATTGCTTGGCGCTGGAGTTGCAACAGCCTTTATTGCAACGATTTATGGGGTGGGGTTAGCTAATTTATTATTTTTGCCAATGGCACATAAGCTCAAGCAACGTGTAGAAGAAAAGATGCTTTACCACGAAATGCTTGCAGAAGGGATAATTGCAATCAGCGATGGCCAAAGCCCAATGAACATTGAGCTAAAGTTAGAAGCTTATCGTGTTGAACGGCCAAGCCTAGTGGACGCATAAAAATGATGCGTCGACGATTTGGTCGCTCGGCCCATAAAAACCAGCATACAGAGCGCTGGTTAGTATCTTATGCGGATTATATGACCATTATGTTTGCCTTCTTTGTTGTAATGTATGCGATTGCGATTAACAAAGAAGAAAACTTCCAAATTTTATCCGATTCCCTAGAGCAAGTATTCGACAAGTCGGCTCGTGTTTATTCTCAGCAAGGTACGGGTGTAGATGGTACTGGAATACTTACTGATAGAGTTACTCCTGAAAATGAATTACTGTATGGCGAAAGTATCAACAAGGAAGAGCAAGGCCCAGAGTTGTTAGACGGCCAAAGTGAGACAAGTAATATACAGCAAAAATATTTAGGAAAACCACTTGATAGCTTATTAACAAAACTTCAGTCAGCGCTTATTGATGAAATACGTGATGGTGAAGCCAATCTAGAATTGCATCAAGATTGGCTCATAATAGAACTGAGTTCAGGTATGTTATTTTCAAGTGGTAGCGCAGTTGCTCATTCTAGAGCAAAACAAGTTGTTAAAATTGTAAAAGATATTATCGCGCCAGTGGATAACTATATACGTGTGCGTGGATATACAGATGATGAAACAATTAAAAATGAAATATTTCGCTCTAACTGGGAGCTTTCTGTCGCTCGCGCAACTTCAATACTTGTTGAGCTTGAAGCACTTGGCATAAATTCGGCCCGAATGGCGATTGAAGGGTATGGACAGTATTCACCCTTTGCACCTAACGACACAGATGAGGGCCGAGCTGAAAATAGAAAAGTAGTAATAGCGTTATCTAAATATGGGTTGCCAGAAGAGAAAAATAATTCAGCAGAAGAGCCAATAGTTGAGGCAGTAGCGCCTGAGCCAGAAGTAGAATTACCGTCAGACGATGACACAATAAAAATTATTCGTTTACCACATGGTGGAATTCGTATTACAACTCGCAATGAACAGTAACTAGGATATGATGTGAAGATTTGGACTGTAGCCAACCAAAAAGGTGGCGTTGGTAAAACAACGACTGCGGTCAGTCTTGCTGGTACTTTAGCACTGCAGGGTAAACGTGTATTACTAATAGATACCGATCCTCATGCGTCTTTAACGTATTACTTTGGTATTGATTCTGAAGATTTAGAAGTCAGCGTTTACGATATTTTCGCTCGTGGAACTAGTATGCAAAGTGAGGAAATACTTCAAGCATT
>NZ_NTLW01000075.1:0-8793 GCF_002632075.1 Pseudoalteromonas sp. ESRF-bin5
AACACTCCTTTGATACTCTTTGCGCTCGGCGATTAAACGGCGAACCTGTAGCGCATATTACAGGGCAACGTGAGTTTTGGAGCTTAACCTTAGAAGTCAATGCAACAACGTTAATTCCGCGGCCAGATACTGAAACATTAGTTGAGGCTGCACTTGGTTTAGGAATTTCAAAAAATGCAAAAGTTCTGGACCTGGGAACAGGTACTGGCGCCATTGCATTGGCATTGGGTAGTGAAATGCCTTTGTGGAATATTACAGCGGTTGATAAAGTGACTGACGCTGTAGCGCTTGCAACTCGGAATCAACAGCGTCTAGGACTTGGTAATGTGCGTGTTAAACAAAGCAATTGGTTTAGCTCACTTGATAATGAATATTTTGATCTTATAGTGACCAACCCACCGTACATAGAAAGTAGTGACGAACATTTGGCTCAAGGCGATGTGCGATTTGAACCTTTATCTGCCTTAGTTGCTGAAGATTCAGGAATGTCTGATATTAAACAAATAATTACACAATCACGTGACTATTTGCTATCTAGTGGCTATCTTCTAATAGAGCACGGTTATGACCAAGGTTTTGCTGTTCGTGAATTTTTTAAAACGATGGCCTTTGTTAATATTAAAACGATAAAAGATCTTGGTGAAAATGACCGTGTAACGCTCGCACAGTGGCCATAATAAGCTTAATTATTACTGCATCCGTGTGTTAAATGTGTCATGTAGGAATTCTAATTATGATGGGTGACTTTTTATTTTCAGATGAGCCAGATACACCGGTAGATAATACCGATCTGGGCACCTGGAAAGTACTAATCGTTGATGACGAACCTGAAGTTCATGCAGTTACTAAATTGGCATTGAGTGATTTTGAGTTTCAAAATAAACGTTTAGAATTTATCAGCGCGTATTCTGGCGCTGAGGCTAAAACTTTAATTGATGAGCATAAAGACGCAGCAATTGTTCTACTTGATGTTGTAATGGAAACAGACGATGCAGGCCTACAAGTTGTAAAATACATTCGTGAAACCGCAAAAAATAACCACATTCGTATTATTTTACGCACCGGCCAACCTGGTCAGGCACCAGAACGCCAAGTAATAGTTAATTTTGATATTAACGACTACAAATCAAAAACAGAACTCACCGCACAAAAATTATTTACAGTTATCATGTCGAGCCTTCGTTCGTACCGCGATATTATTTCAATAGAACAATCTCGTGTTGGCCTTGAGAAAATAATAACTGCATCACGCAATATTTTTTCTGCACATTCAATAGAGTATTTTATAGAAGGAGTAATGCAGCAACTTACATCATTGCTTGGTATTTCAGATCAGGCTATGTACGCGACCACCCTTGTTGCACAAAACCCAGCATCTCAGAACAATAAAATGATTATTTGTTCAGGTACCGGTGAGTTTGAAAAAAGTGAAGGTAAAGACCTTGAAGAGGTGCTACACGCAGATCAACTAAGCGCATGCCAAGAAGCGTTAAATAATCAGTCTATTATCTACAAAGATAATTACCTATTTGCTTATTGCAGCAGTGAATATAACCACAGCTCAATGCTGTTTATCACAGGCATTCCAAATACACTAACCGATACACAACGCAACCTCGTTGAAATTTTTGCTCAAAATGTACAATTAGCCTTTGAAAATGTTCAGTTACAATCAGAGATTGAGGCCACGCAACAAGAGCTTGTTTACAGATTAAGTGAAGCGGTTGAACAACGCTCTACTGAAACAGGTAATCATGTAAAACGTGTTGCACATATTTGCCATGCTTTGGCGCTTGGTTATGGTTTATCTAAACAGCAAGCTGATTTGATTAGATTAGCTGCGCCTTTGCATGATGTAGGCAAAGTAGGTATCCCCGATTCGGTATTAAATAAGCCCGCAAGGCTTGATGCACCAGAGTGGGAAGTAATGAAAACCCACACTGATAAAGGCTATGGTATTTTAAAAGGATCAGCTCATGAAATTGTCAGTGCAGGTGCCACTATAGCCAAGGAACATCACGAAAAGTGGGATGGTTCTGGTTACCCTGAAGGTTTAGCAGGGAATAAAATTAATATATTCGGCCGCATTGTGGCATTGGCTGATGTATATGATGCGTTAAGGCACAAACGCTGCTATAAGGATTCATGGACGCTCGAGCGTGTTGTTGAAGAGATAAACGCACAAAAAGGCACGCATTTTGAACCAAAGTTAGTTGATGTTTTTAACGCAAACCTTGATGAACTTGAAATAATTATCAAACGTTACCCAGATTAATTTTATATAAATAGAAGAACAGAGGCATATGGATTATTTAGCAGTAAAGCACTCACACATGGCAATAGCAGCATTGAGTGTAGTTTTTTTTTATATTCGATCTTTTTCACGAATGGGCAGTGGCAAAATTGCTCGTAATAAACTTGTATTTATTAGTAGCCATAGCATTGATACATTACTTTTAATTTCTGCATTTACACTCATGTATATGGGGAAGATAAACCCGTTTGAACAACATTGGTTATTAGAAAAAATTATATTAGTGGTTGCTTATATTGCTATTGGAATTATAAGCGCTAAGCAAACTAATTTTTTGGCTAAAATATCTTACCTTATTGTAAATACGTTTGTTATTTTAGCTATTGGTTATTTGGCAACAGCCAAGTCAGCATTACTACTTTAAGCCTTAAATAAATTTACCGAGCTTTAGTATCTCTAAAGCTCGAATATTCCCTCCATGCATTTGATCAAGTACATTTCGTTATTGGAATATATGGGTAGAATTAGGTAAACTACGCGTTCGTTTTCTAGAAATGTTGCAGTATTGATGACCACTTTTGGGTTTGATGAACACGATGACTCTTATATTGATGATGCTTACGATGACTTTACCCCTGCGGCAATCTATCGTTGCATTAAGGCTGAATCGAAATGGGATCCACAACTAGACTTAACAGCCGCTTTTGATGTTCTTGCTGATTTTGAAAAACAAATTAATGCATTATGCATTGTTGTAACCGACTCTCATGAACGCTTAGATAAGTTGCTAGACACCTTTTACAGTACATGGCTATTTAGCGCCTCGAGTTTAAAAGTACCTGAGCATAAATTAAACAGCCTAAGCTACACCCTAACTATGCGTAGCGGCTCGCCAACTACTCTGGCAATTTTACTTTGTCATTTTTTACAACAGGCTAACCTCGATGCCAGTATGAGCCTAAATCAAGGTGATATAGGTGTTCATATTGCTATGAGCGATGAAGAAGGCTATTTGGTTGAGCCAAGTAGCGGTCAGCAAAGTTGGTATATTATTCCTGAAAATGCTGATGAAGCTGAAGGGCAAGAACAAGAGCCCTTAGAACTTATTTTTGACGATGAAGTTTATAAGCTTTTCTTAGCGCAGCAAAAGTGGTCTTTCATTAGTGAAAATAAATTTGGCCATGCATTAACATGCGTTGAAATGTTAATGGAATTAATTGGCGACGACCCCTACGAAAGGCGTGACAGAGGGTATTTATTAAATCAGCTCGATTGCCCTAAAATGGCCCGCGATGATCTACAATTTTTTGTAGATGAATGCCCAGATGATCCAGCAATAGAAATCATCCAGCACCAAATTGAAGAATTAGAAGATAATAATAAAACTCACCATTAATATTAGGGAATACCATGGTTGAAACACAAAGCGCATTAATCACCAATGATGCAGTTGTGCTTGGTTTACTTGCGGTTATTTTGGGGTTTATATTTAAAACCTCAAACAGCGAGCGCCCAGCATTAAAAACGTTCTATAAATATGTACCGGCTTTATTGCTTTGCTACTTTTTACCTTCTTTGCTTAATACGTTTGGTATTGTCGATGGTAATAAATCGAATGTTTATTACGTTGCTTCACGCTATTTATTACCTGCCTGTTTGATACTTTTAACTATTAGCATTGATTTAAAAGCGATTTTAAACTTAGGCCCTAAAGCACTAATTATGTTTTTAGTGGGAACGCTCGGTATTGTTATCGGCGGACCCCTGGCTATATTAGTTGTGAGCGCGGTAGACCCTACAATTGTAGGCGGGCATGGGCCAGATGCTGTATGGCGCGGCATGACCACCGTAGCTGGAAGCTGGATTGGCGGTGGTGCAAACCAAGCCTCAATGAAAGAAATGTTTGAGGTGGGCGGCGATATTTTTTCAGTGATGGTCACCGTTGATGTCATAGTGGCTAATATTTGGATGGCAGTTTTGTTACTAATGGCAGCTAACCATAAGAAAATTGATGCTGCTACAGGAGCAGACACCAGCGCCATTGAAGATTTAAAGCAGCGTGTTGAAAAATACCATGCAGAGCATGCGCGCATGCCAACGCTGAATGACTACATGACATTGCTTGCTATTGCATTTGGTATTACTGGTTTAGCCCATTTTTGCGCAGACTTTTTAGGGCCGTTTTTCGCTAATAATTATGCGTGGGCAAAAGAGTACAGTTTAACCAGTAAGTTTTTCTGGTTAATTGTCATTTCAACTACCATTGGTATTAGTTTGTCTTTTACTAAAGTAAGACAGATTGAAGCATTTGGTGCATCTAAAGTAGCCTCAAGCTTTTTATACATTTTAGTTGCCTCAATTGGCTTACATATGAATGTAACCGCTATTTTTGATAACCCGGGCTTGTTTTTAGTGGGGGCTATTTGGATGCTAGTGCATGCTGGTTTAATGTTGCTTGTTGCAAAATTAATTAAAGCACCGCTTTTTTATATGGCAGTAGGCTCGCAAGCTAATGTCGGAGGCGCAGCGTCTGCGCCTGTTGTTGCGTCAGCATTTCACCCTTCGCTTGCGCCTGTCGGTGTTTTACTGGCTGTATTAGGTTACGGAGTGGGTACATACATGGCTTATATTTGTGGATTAATGTTGCAAGCAGTTGCACCTTAAGGAATTAAAATGAAAGATCAAATTATCAAAATTAATGATATTGAATTAGCAAACAACAAACCGTTTGTTTTATTTGGTGGTATGAACGTTTTAGAATCGCGCGACTTAGCCATGCGCATTGCAGAGCATTATGTAGAAGTGACGACAAAGCTAAACATACCATATGTGTTTAAAGCATCATTTGATAAAGCTAATCGTTCTTCAATCAACTCGTACCGTGGTCCGGGAATGGAGGAAGGGTTAAAAATATTTGAAGAAATTAAAAACACCTTCAACATTCCTCTTATCACTGACGTTCACGAACCGCATCAAGCGGCGCCGGTTGCTGAAGTGGTTGATGTTATTCAGTTGCCTGCTTTTTTAGCCCGTCAAACAGACTTAGTTGTTGCTATGGCAAAAACAGGTGCGATTATCAATGTTAAAAAGCCGCAGTTTTTAGCACCACATGAAATGCGCCACATCATTACTAAATTTAATGAGGCTGGTAATAATAATATTGCACTTTGTGAGCGTGGCTCTAGCTTTGGTTATAATAACCTGGTTGTTGATATGTTAGGAATGGATGACATGAAAGCAATGGCACCTGTAATTTTTGATGCAACGCATGCGTTGCAACGTCCAGGTGGTCGTGCAGATTCAGCTGATGGGCGTCGAGCTCAAGCGGCAGAGCTAGCCAGAAGTGGAATGGCTTTGGGGATCGCTGGTTTATTTATAGAAGCACATCCAAACCCTAATGAAGCAAAGTGTGATGGACCATGTGCATTAGCCCTAAGTAAATTAGAAGGCTACCTATCGCAAATGAAAGCAGTAGATGATTTGGTTAAGAGTTTTGCGCCTTTAGATACCAGCGCTAGCGACTTATAAAAAGTGACCGCATAATAAAAAGCGACATTAGTCGCTTTTTTTACACCTTAAATATACTCTTTCTTGTCATGGGTATATAATTCATGCATAAGAAAAACTAATTCAAAGCTTGGTTATTATGTCAAGACGAGTCCCCCCATTAAACGCACTCAAAGCATTTGAAGCTGCAGCACGGCATTTAAGCTTTACAAAAGCCGCAGAAGAGCTTTATGTAACGCAAGCAGCTGTCAGTCATCAAATAAAAACACTCGAAGAACATTTAGGTTTAAAGCTATTTTTACGAAAAAATCGCTCGTTATTATTAACGGAAGAAGGCCAAGGTTATTTTTTAGATATTAAAGAAATTTTTACGCAACTGATTGATGCTACAGAAAAGTTACTTGCGCGAGGAGCTAAAGGCTCATTAACGGTAAGTTTAACCCCTAGTTTTGCAATTCAATGGTTAGTGCCTCGTTTAAGTTTATTTAATGAGTTACACCCTGAAATTGACGTAAGAATAAAAGCACAAGACCAAGACGAAAATTCGTTAAGTGACGATGTCGATATTGCCATTTACTACGGGCGTGGCCACTGGAATGGAGTGCAAGCTTATAAGTTACATACAGAGTATTTAGTGCCATTGTGCAGCCCTATGTTATTGAGTGGCCCCAAACCACTTGATCAACCCAGTGATTTAGCACAGCACACCTTATTGCATGACACTACACGTAAAAATTGGAAAACGTGGATGAAAACTGCGGGTGTACGTAACGTACAAGTAAATCAAGGGCCTATATTTAGCCACTCTTCTATGGTGCTGCAAGCTGCCGTTCATGGCCAAGGCGTTGCAATTGGGAATAGTGTGTTAGCCAAACCAGATATTGATGCAGGGCGACTAGTTATTCCATTTAGCCACAGTCTAGAAAGTAAAAACGCTTACTATTTGGTGCTTCGTGAATCACAAACTGAATTGGGAAAAATAGTGTCATTTAAAGAATGGATGCTAAGTTTGGTTGAACAAGAGCAAGAGTATTAATCATGATTGAATGGTTCAAAAGTCAAAGCCAACCCGCAATTGCACAGTTTATTTTTGCCCATGGTGCTGGTGCTGGCAGTGATTCTGACTTTATGCAGCACGTGGCTGCACTGATCAGTGAGCAGGGTGTTGATGTTGGTTTATTTGATTTTGAATATATGCAAATTGCAAAGCAAACCGGCAAGCGACGCCCGCCAGAGCGTGCTCCCAAATTGCTTACATACTATGAGCAAGTATTAACGCATGCTCAACCTAAATTACCCTTGTTTATTGGCGGTAAATCAATGGGTGGGCGAATGGCGTCAATGCTTGCATGCACAACTAAGCAGCCAATTAAAGGCGTTATTGCATTTGGTTACCCATTTCATCCACCAGGTAAACCAGACAAGCTTCGTACAGAACACTTTGCTGATATTCCTTGTCCATTTTTAGTGTTGCAAGGTGAGCGAGATACATTTGGTACGCGTGAAGAACTAAAAACGCTGGCAATGCCAAAACAGCCCGACTATGTATGGCTGGCTGATGGCGACCATTCGTTAAAACCACGTAAAAAAAGTGGCATTACTGAATTAGAAAACCGCCAAATAGCAGCTTCTAGTACAGCACAATTTATAAACAAAATGTTGGGTAAATAATGACAAAACTATTTTTAATGGCAGGCAGTTTATTTTGTATGTTTTCGGTTATGTTGGGGGCTTTTGCCGCTCACGGACTGAAAAGTCGTCTATCAGAATATTCGATAGGTGTGTTTAAAACAGCCGCTGAGTATCAAATGGTGCACGGTTTAGCATTAATTGCAGTAGCATTACTCTTAAAATGGGGTATTAACCTAAATTGGGCTGGCCACTTTTTTATAATAGGTACACTGCTTTTTAGTGGCAGCCTATATTTATTAGCACTGACAGGAATGAAGTGGTTAGGGCCAATTACTCCTCTTGGTGGGGTGTGCTTTATTATTGGTTGGATTGTTATTTTAGTGCAAGTTGCACGATTTAAGTTTTAAAAAGTTTAAGGGTTATTATGTCTAGTGTTGTGATTTATTGTCGCAGTGGGTTTGAAAACGATGCAGCTGCTGAAATAACATTTCATGCTGCTGAGCAGGGTTTTGCAGGGTATGTAAAAGCAAAGCCTAATACAGGTTACGTTATATATGAATGTTTTGAAGCGCAGCATAGCGACGAGATAATCAAAAAAATCGATTTCAAAAATATGGTGTTTGCTCGCCAGTGGTTTGCCGGCACATTATTAGAAGATATGCCTTTAGAAGACCGTGTAGGCGCAGTTGTGCAAGCAGCTAAAGATTTTCCTTTATGCGCTGAACTACGAGTAGAGACGCCTGATACAAACGAAGGGAAAGAACTACTTACTTTTTGTAAAAAAATCTCCACACCGCTTAAAAAAGCACTAGAGAAACAAAACACCGTGTTGCGTGAGTCAAAGGCAAATCGGCCTGTGATGCATGTGTTATTTTTGGAAAATAATACCGCATATGTTGGCTATTCATACAGCTATAACAATTCACCCAACTTTATGGGGATTTTACGTTTGCGTATGCCAAGCGATGGTCCTAGCCGTTCTACACTTAAACTTGATGAAGCGTTTAATGTGTTTATACCAGAGCAACAAAGAGAAATACGTGTTGCTGCAGGTATGCGATGTGTTGACCTAGGCGCATGCCCAGGTGGTTGGACATACCAATTGGTGCGCAGAGGCATGTTTGTTAATGCAATAGACAATGGACCAATGAATGATAACCTAATGGAAACAGGGCAGGTTAAGCATTTTAGAGAGGATGGCTTTAAATATCGTCCAGAGAAAAGAAACATTACTTGGCTTGTATGTGACATGGTAGAAAAACCAACCAAAGTAACCAGCCTAATGATTGACTGGGCAGTCAATGCCTATGCAAAAGAGCTTATTTTTAATCTTAAATTACCAATGAAAAAGCGCTTTGACAGTGTATATGAGTGCTTAGCAATGATAAAAGAAGAGCTCG
>NZ_NTLW01000062.1:0-10230 GCF_002632075.1 Pseudoalteromonas sp. ESRF-bin5
TTTGTTGATGTATTTAAACAAAGCGAAGTCGATGGCGCATTAGCAGCAAGCGTTTTTCACAAAAATGTGATTAACATTGGCGAATTAAAACAATTTTTAACCGATAACCAAGTGGCAGCAAGACTATGCAAGTAACACAACAAAACCAAACTCAAGTAGATTTTGCTAAAAGCGAAATGATCCCTGCGATTGTTCAAGATGCTCGCTCTGGTGTTATTTTAATGCAAGGCTTTATGAACAGCGAAGCACTAAAGTCGACGCTTGAAAGTAACAAAGTAACCTTTTACTCGCGTTCAAAGTCACGTTTATGGACCAAAGGTGAGTCATCAGAAAACTACTTAAACGTAGTATCGGTGCATACCGATTGTGACTACGACTCAATTTTAGTACTGGCTAATCCAGAAGGCCCAACATGTCACTTAGGCACACAAAGCTGCTTTGGTGATGACGCTAAACCTAGCCTGAGCTTTTTAGCGCAATTAGAAGATGTGATTGTTGAGCGTAAAAACGACGACCCAGCAAAAAGCTACACCGCTTCATTATTTGCTAAAGACTTAAGCCGTAGCTGTCAAAAAGTGGGCGAAGAAGGCGTAGAAGTAGCGCTTGCCGCAATGAAGCACGATAACGATGAGCTTACTAATGAATCGGCTGATTTAATTTATCACCTTACTGTATTGCTACAACGCCAAGGCTTAGCCCTAGAAGACGTTGTAAAATGCCTACAAGGTCGCCATAAATAGCGCCTCCTAAAGTAAATTAAAAAGAGGCTCATATTTTATGGGCCTTTTTATTTTCCCTTTTAGTTGAATAAATGATGTGTGTTATAGTGCATTGCTCAATTTATCGGTTACTGTGAACTATGAAAAACTATATTATCCTTCTTATTATCGTGTTTATTTTAGCGGGCTGTACAAGCAAAACTAATCAGACTACAGCCAAAGCTACTACAACGAATCAGTCTGTAAAAACCACAGTCACATCCGATGAATGTAGCAGCGTAAATAACCTAATAAATGGTTATGAGTTTGGTTTTAATTCAATCAAAGCAGATAAAGTGAATAACCCGTTTTCAAACCAATGGCACACTAATACTCATATCATTGGATCTGCCTGTACAATTACTTTAAATAAGTCTGAGCAAGTAAGTTACCAATGCCAAACACCTGTTAAAGCGCAAACGCATGCAGTAAATTCGCATCAAACACTTGCTGAACAGTTACGCCAATGCCTATCAAAAACAGGTTGGTTTGAAAGCCAAAAAGAAACAGCCAGTTCAATTTACAGCACCTTTGTACTTGATACTAAAAATCCGGTTATTACACTGTCTACAAATCAAGAAGGTAATGGGTTTTCTACTCGCTTTGAAATTGCTCCACCGTTAGGATTTTAATAATGCGAAAAACGAATAAAAACACATCTAAATTAAAAAGCGACTGTATAGGCATATGTGAACGTCGCAGCGGTTATTGCACTGGGTGCGGTCGAACTAATGAAGAAATATTTGATTGGATCATTCTCTCTCAAGAAGAAAAAAACGCCATTTTAGCACAGCCGCGAGCTGACTTAAAAAATCCATAAATTTGCCACTTGCGTGTAACAGCCCCTCTTTAGTATTGCTTAAAACGCTAGGGGGTGAACATCATGGCAGCATTATTTGTAATAAACTTAGCGCGCTCAACGCAGCGACTCGCAAATACTCAAACGCAACTGGCACGTGTTAGCTTGCCATTTGAACGTATTGATGCCGTAGATGGCGCACAATTGAGTACACTACAAAAGTACCTACATTACAGCCCGCAATTGAATAAACAACAGTATCACTATCCGCTAAGCAATGGCCAAATTGGCTGCTATTTAAGCCACCGTAAAGCATGGCAAAAAATAGTTGATGAGAAATTAAAATACGCGATTGTGCTAGAGGATGATTTTTATATTGATGACAGCATTCATAATGCGATTAAAAATATTGAGCAGTTAAACCAGCCCTGGCAACTTATTAAACTCGCAGCCTATGAAAACCGCACTCGCCCTATTGCCTATCAGCAAAACCTAAATAACCACCAGCGATTAGTCATACATAAAAAGCTAATGACTGGCTGCTGCGCTACAGCAATAAGCTATGAAGGGGCTAAGCAATTACTTAAAGCCACAGCCCAATTTGGCCGCCCTGTAGATTGCGACTTACAACATATTTGGGAAACCCACGTAAATAGTTTTTCGCTTATGCCATACCCTGTTTCGCAAAATACAGACATACAGAGCGATATTGCAAGCTGCACTACTAAAACCAAGGTTAAAAAAGCTTTTTTTAAACGTAAGTTTCAACAATTACACAGCGGCGTTTTAAATAAACTTTATACAAATGCATTTATAAAACAAACCAAGCAAATTAAACCTAATAAAAAAGGCGCTACAAAAGCACCTTCTTTACTCACGCAAGGTCCTTAATTGTATAACTATGCTTTATCGAGCGCTTGGCTTACATCCGCAATTATGTCAGCAATGTTTTCAATACCGACCGATAGGCGAATTAAATCGCGGCTCACACCTGCGCTTGCAAGTTCTTCATCATTTAATTGACGGTGCGTGGTTGACGCTGGATGACAAGCCAGCGATTTAGCATCGCCAATATTAACTAAACGCAGGATCATATTAAGCGCATCAATAAAGCGCGTGCCTGCTTCAAGGCCGCCCGCGATACCAAAACTTAAAATACCTGAAGCTTTACCACTGGTGATTTTTTGGCTCATTGCATAATATGGGCTTGATGTTAAACCCGCGTAGTTAACCCAAAGAACTTTAGGGTGATTTTCTAAGTATTCAGCCAGTTGCTGCGCGTTTTCGCAGTGGCGATCCATTCTTAAGCCTAAGGTTTCAAGGCCGATTAAAATGTCAGATGCGTTTTTAGGGGCAAGCGCGGCACCAGTATTTCTAAGTGGCACTACTCTACAACGCCCAATAAAGGCTGCTTCTGCAAAGGCATCGGTATAGACCACATTGTGATACGACGGATCGGGCTCATTCATCATTGCAAAGCGTGTGGCATTGGCTTTCCAATCAAATTGACCTGAATCAACAATCATACCGCCAATAGCTGTACCGTGCCCGTTTATGTACTTTGTCAGTGAGTGAACCACTATATCGGCGCCTAGCTCAAATGGCCGGCATAAATACGGTGTAGCCACAGTATTATCAACAATAAGTGGGACACCTTTGCTATGAGCAATCTTAGCTAAACGCTCAATATCGACAATATTACCTGCAGGGTTACCGATAGATTCACAAAAAACAGCACGGGTGTTGTCATCAATGGCATCTTCGAATGCGCTAAAGTCATCAGCCTTAATCATACGCGCTTCAATACCTTGGCGGGGTAATGTATGGGCAAATAAATTATACGTACCGCCATATACTTGGCTGGTGCTGACAATATTAGTGCCTACTTCACATAAGCATTGAATCGCATAGGTAATAGCTGCCATGCCCGAGGCTACCGCTAGCGCACCAATGCCCCCTTCCATTGCAGCAATACGCTGTTCAAGCACGGCATTAGTAGGGTTCATTATGCGGGTGTAAATATTACCTGGTACTTTTAAGTCGAATAAATCTGCACCGTGTTGCGTGTTATCAAACGTGTAGGATGAGGTATTGTAAATAGGTACTGCTGCTGATTTCGTGGTTTCTTCAGACTCGTAACCATGGTGCAGTGCTAATGACTCTAATTTCATAATTAATTCCTTTAGTAAATTATTAAAACATACCACTTAAGGGTAATTAAATGCACGTAAAAATATAAAAACAAAATAAAGAGATAATATAATCAATAAATACACAATTTATGATTAAACTAGTTGATTTTATTTTAGAGCACCTACCAGCTAATACTAGAGCATGAACTAAACTTGTTAATTCTTATTGTCTATTAAATTATGACCTCAATACATAGCAGACGCTGAATGTGAAGTACTGATATAACTCGACCGATTTAAGAGCAATGGCACAGTCAAAACCCAACAAATACGCCTTCATGCTGCTATATATGGAAGTAATAAATTAAACGAAGTCTTAAATCGATTTATGTTTGAATTAGAAAACCATTTAAAAAATGTTATTTAAACACGGTAGTTACATCGCACCAGTTACAAGGTTTACTGCAAGTTAACTATAAAAACGTATCGAAAAATCAATGAGGTCCTGCTCAGGTATTGGTTTACTAAAATAATATCCTTGAGCTAGATCGCAACCAAGTTCTTTTAATATTGTGAGTTGTTCTTTTGTTTCTACGCCTTCAGCGACAACTTTTAACCCTAAACCATGCGACATAGCGATTGTTGCTTCTACTAAACTGTAATCCTCATTATTTTTTGTAATCCCATTTATAAAACCACGGTCTATTTTTAGTACATTAAACGGGTACTTCCTTAAATAACTTAACGAGGAATAACCTGTGCCAAAATCATCCATTGACAATATAACACCTAAATTTGTTATATCGTTTAATGTGTCAGTAATGCTGGACTCTCCGCTCATTAAAACACCTTCTGTAATTTCAAGTTCAAGACTTTGAGGTTCAATGTTCGCATTTGATAACGATGTTTTGATAAAGTTAAACAGGCTCAGGTCTTTAAATTGACTAGGAGATAAATTTACTGCAATTGAAAAATTTCTGTTGAGCTGTTCTACGTTCTTCCATCGATTGAGTAAACTAAGTGACTCTTTAATAACAAACTCACCAATAGATATGATCACGCCTGTTTTTTCTGCAATAGGGATAAACTCATCTGGTGCCACACTTCCTAGTACAGGGTTTAGCCACCTGAGTAATGCTTCTGCCCCTATAATTTCGTTCTTTTTAACATCAAATTGCGGTTGGTAATAAAGAATGAATTCATTGCGCTGCAATGCACCTCGCATTTGCTCTTCTATTGTTAAGCGTCGTTGGATTACAGTATTCATTTGATTAGTAAAAAACGAGTATGTATTTCGACCCAGAGCTTTGGCTTGATACATTGCCGTGTCGGCGTTTCTTAATAAGTCAGACACAGATTTGCCGTTATCTGGAAACATTGCTACCCCAATGCTAATTGTTAACATTAACTCTCGCCCCTCAATTGTGAAAGGTTCTCGAAAATTTTGCAGGAGTTTTTCGGCAATACCCACAACATTTTGTTGAGTGGAAATTCCTTTTGACAAAATAATGAATTCGTCGCCACCTAAGCGACCAATTGTGTCAGCTTTTCTTAATGCCCTTTGTAAACGATTGGCTGTTTCAATTAAAACTTTATCGCCTGCTTCATGACCTAGTGAATCGTTAATTTTTTTAAAATCATCTAAATCTAAGAAAAATACCGCTGCTTTTTCATCATTACGAGTCGCCTCAACTGTTAGCTGTGATAAACGGTCAAGAGCGAGTAAACGGTTTGGTAATTGTGTAAGGCTATCGAAATAAGCTTGTTTACGAATGAGTTGCTCTGATTGGTGTTGTTCGGTTATATCTCGAATAATTATCATTATTTGGTCGTATTTTAAAACTTTGTTAATTCTTGCTTCAAAATACACCTGCCCTTGAGGAACGGACAGCTCATATTTAAACGTTACAATTTCATCTTGTTCAATTGCTTTTTCTATGTAAACTTCAAACTTTTTAGCAACACTCTTCGGTAAAATATCAAGCATATTATTACCAACAAATTGGTCAGGGGAGACATAGAGGGCATCTTGATTATTAGCATGGTAATCGATAATTATTCCGTTATAGTCCATTAAAAAAAGCAAGTCTGGGATTGCTTCAAAAATGGTTTTTAGCATTTGTTCTTTAAATGTGGCAATGGCTTGGGCTTTTTTTACATCCGACAAATTAATGTCTATACAATACATTTGCTTGTTTTTAAATTCATTTTCAAACATTGCGTGGCTTGAATAAACGTATATGTCAGTTCCATTTTTATGTTTAAGTAATATTTCTGCAGCAGGGATTGCTACGCCTTCATTGATCCACTTTGTATGAGCCTCAATTACCATGTCTCTCATAGGGGCTGGTACTATCAGTTCTTCTAGCCTCTTTCCAAGTGCTTCCTCTTGTTTATAGCCATAAAGGAGTTCACTTCCTTTGTTCCAATACACAACTCGTCTTTGATCATCATAACCTTGCACTGAGATTGAATTAACACTTTCAAATAATTGGTGCAAAGAATCGTTAGTTACAAACTGTTTAGATAATTGATTCACAATTGAGTTGGCAGTCATGCTGTGACTATCTCCTTTAAAATTTCCTTATTTTATAATAGAAGTTAATTGTTGAATTTCCATACACATATATTTAAAAAATAAGCTTAGGTTTATTATTAATTGTTGGAGCAATAAAAAAGGAGCCTTAGCTCCTTTATTACTATTTTTAAATCCTATTTAGTATCATTGGGGTGCTCAACACCCATCCAAGCTTTGAAAAGGGCTTTTTGTTTCTCACTTGCTTGTAAATTAGCAGTTACCTTTTTAGGTTTATCAAACTTTTCAGTTAATACTAATGTGAGGCTTTGTAGTGCATCACGACGAATGAAGTCAATAACCACTTTATCTCCAGGTTTAAACGTCTCAAGGCTAGACTTTAAATCTTTACCAACATGGAGCTTATTAATAGCTACAATTTTATCGTTAGTTGTTAAGCCTGCTTTCCACGCGCTACCACCGCGTTGAACATGCGTTAATGTTAAAAGCTGGCCGGTATTTTTAGTCACTGCATCTATGCTGGCAATAGCCTTAGCAACTTTTGGTCGCTCAAAAGTCAAACCTACTTTATTAAGCAACTCGTCAAAATTAATATTTGCAGGTGAGTCAACATGCTCTTCCCACCAATTTGAATAATCGAGACCTGTCAGGTTTTGTAAAATGCTTAATACATCTTTTTCATCGAAGCCCGCTGGTAGCTTATGGTTGTTGTATAGTGCTTTATGCACATCACGGTAACTTACTTTACCCGCTGTTTTTTCTAGTAAGTCAATATCAAGTACCATTGACAACAATGAGCCTTCTAAATATATATTGGTACTGTAATTACGTCCGTGATCCCCACCTTGGTTAATCCATTTATCAAAACTCGTTTCACTGGCACTTTGAACTTCTCTGCCTGGTGTTTGTAAGTGTCGATTTATGGTTTTTGTTAGGCCTTTAAAAAACTCATCTGTCGTTTCAATGCCTGAACGCACTAATAAATGATCCTCAAAGTAGCTTGTTGAGCCTTCTGCAATCCAAAGTAATTTTGAGTAATTCATGTTGGTGTAATCGTAAGGTACCAATCCATTTGGACGATATGCTTTTACATTCCAAGTATGAATAAACTCATGAGCTGCTGTGCTTATGAAACCTAAATAATCTTCACGAGAGCCAAATCGATCACGCGGCCTTTGAATTATGGTCGAATTTAAATGCTCGGTTGCACCACCAGCGCCAGAAGTAGCATGCACCATAAAAACGTAGCGCTCATATGGGTAACTATCCCAAATTACATTACCGGTTGTTACCAGCTTTTTAAGATCACGCAACATTAATTCAACGTCGTAGTTACCCTCTCCCCAAATAACTAATTCGTACTCACGTCCATCAACGTTAAATGAGTGAAGTTGGTTAATACCTGTTTCGATAGGCGAGTCCACAAGCACATCGTAATTAGCTGCCTTGAACGAATGAGTAGAATCTAAATTATTCATTCCAGATACTGAACGCCACTGCTTTGGAACATCTAAATTAACCGTTACAGGCTCTTGTCGAAATGATTCGCTAAACATAAAAAAGCCAGAAGCGTCTATAAAAGCGTGGCTATCATCAATATGGCGAGCACGTTTACCAAGCTCGTTTGCATAAACCTGGTACCCTACACTTATTTCTGTGGGTGTATCAATGTGAACACGCCATGTGCTGTGATCGATTTTTTCCCACTTTAAGGGGTTACCCTCTTTATCTGTTGGGTTAAAGTAACGAACGCCATTGGCAAGATTTAGTATTTCATAACGACCGGTGCGCCAAGAAGGTAATTTAATATCAAGATGGGCTTGTGCTGATTTAGGGAATTGAACGCGCACATCACCAAGATGATGTTGAGGCTCGTCAATACTCAATGAATAGTTAACATCTGCAAATGCAGATGCAGATAACGCAGCACAAATTGATAAAACTAATAACTTTTTCATAGAAACCTAATTAAGACCTTAATTGTGCTCAAGGTTAACAAGCGTACATTTAAATGTGAATTAAAAACGATAAACACTCATGTATACGAGTTTGTACGCACTAGGTTAATAAAATTATAGAGTTTTTACCGAGATAACTACACTTAATATAAATTTGTTGTAGACTTAGAATAATAAAATTACAAATCATGGTGGCTTGCCTAGGTGTCAGAAAAATCTACTGCTACAGAGAAAAAACTTAAACAAGCAATTGGTGCGCGCATGGCACTTGAAGACGCGCGAAAACATCAAGTAGACACCCTCTCTATTTTCTCATCTAAACTATCTTTAGCCTGTAAGGGTCTAGACACGGAGCTTGATAACAGACTTGCTAACTTTAGAAGCGCATTAAATAAAGGCGTTGGTTTTGACGATTTATACCCTTTAATCGACGAAACAATAGAGCTGTTAAAAAAGCAAGAAGCCATACAACTATCGCAGCAACGTGACCTGCAAGAAAGTGTTTTATCTGCTGGCAGACAACTACAAAAAACCAAAGGCTTGCCAGAGGGAACACGCCGCTCGTTAAGAAACTTACTTGATCACGAAATGAATAACGTCCACTCCACTCATGACTTTATTCCGCTACTAGAAAAATTAATAAGCTTTTATCATCAGGCATTAAACACAAAGCTACGTGCTGATAGCAATATTAGCTGTGAGGCCACGCCTGCACTAGCGCAAAAGCTGCTTGAACTCGCTAACGATTTAGTTCTTGAAGATGAAGCAACTGTAGAAATTAAACGTATTAAGAGCATTATATCTGAAAGCGATAATTTAGGGTCTTTGCTCGATACGGCCATAAATATAATTACTGTTGTTGTTAAAAATATAAATAAAGAACGAGAATCAGCGCAAAGCTTTTTATCGTCGCTTAACCAAACAATTGAAGAACTACACAAATCAATAGTCGCTACAAGTAAGCACTCAACCTCAATGGGGACTGAGTTTGAAAACCTAAATAAAAGTATTAAAAGTAAAATAGAAAGCTTAAACAAAAAAACACAATCTGCGACTTCTATTTCATCATTAAAAGAGCTTGTTGATAATGAGTTAAAGTCGTTAACTCAAGACTTTATGGCAAAAGAAAAACTAGAACGCGAAGACAGAGAAATACTTGTATCTAGTTTTAATGAGATTAATGGCCGTATTGGCACGCTCGAAACAAAGCTTACAAAATACAAAAAACGCTTAAACGATCAACGTTTTAAAAGCCTGCTGGACGGGTTAACAAAATTACCTAATAGAGCCGCTTTTGACGAACGCTACAATCACGAAATGCATTTATTTAATGTTCAGCAATCAAATGTTACGCTGGTCGTTATCGATGTTGACCACTTTAAGTCAATAAACGATAGGTTTGGCCACACAGCTGGCGATATAACGTTGCAAGTTATTGCAAAAGCATTACAAAAGTCGATAAGAAAATCTGATTTTATAGCGCGATATGGCGGTGAAGAATTTGTGCTATTAATGAGCGAAACCACTGTTGATAATGCAGTTGCACCGCTTGAAAAACTCAGAAAGGTTATAAAAAACATCCCTTTTAAATTTAAAGACAAGCAAATTGAAATAACTATCTCCGTAGGCGCTACACAATTAAAAAAAGGGGATACGCCGATTAAAGCTTTTGATAGAGCCGACGACGCTCTGTATGAGGCCAAAAATACAGGTAGAGACCGCCTTTGTATAAGTAAATAATGTCATTCGATTATAAATATTGTAAATGTATGACTCAGTAGTAATTTACATAAATAGCAAGGAGTACGCCCATGTTAATACAGTTAAACCCAACTGGTGTATTAGATTTACTATCTCAGTTAGAGGTTGATTTATTAGAACAATCTTCTACCAGCGAACGTTATAAATTATTTAGAAATTGCGTGTTGGCGGTACTCAATGTAGGCAGCCACACAGACGAAAGTTCGCAAATATACGACAAATATAAAGACTTTGATATTCGCTTACTCAGCCGAGAGCGCGGTATAAAAATTGAACTTGAAAACCC
>NZ_NTLW01000037.1:0-2750 GCF_002632075.1 Pseudoalteromonas sp. ESRF-bin5
GTGTTTAAAATTACAGATGGCGTAGCCAACAAAATAGAAGTACATGTTGCAAGCAGAAATAACGGTTGGGTAGCTATTGATGAAGGCTTAACCGATGGCCAGCAAATTATTACTGAAGGGCTGATTAAAATTCGCTCGGGCAGTAAAGTTAGCGTTAAGGGGTAATACGTGAAAATTACCGACACTAGCGTTAAACGCCCCGTTTTTGCGATTGTAATTAACTTATTGCTACTAACCTTTGGTTTAGTAGCATTTAGTATGTTACCGCTACGCGAATACCCTGACATTGAAACTCCGATTGTAAATATTAGCACCTCATATACCGGGGCATCAGCGGAGATAATCGAAACTAAAATAACCCAAGTTATCGAAAACCGTATATCGGGTATTGAGGGTATTAAAAGTATTAATTCGTCGAGCCGTAATGGTCGCTCAAACATTACTATTGAATTTAATATTAGCCGCGATATAGATGCAGCATCTAACGATGTACGTGAACGTGTTGCACGTGCACTCGACAGCCTACCTGAGCAAGTTCGTCCGCCTGAGGTATCTAAATCAAACAGTGATGAAAGCCCTATTGCATGGTTTGTGCTTAATAGTGAAACCATGGACTCATTACAGCTTTCTGATTATGCACAGCGCTTTATTGTTGACCGCTTAGCCGTTGTGGATGGCGTATCTAATGTGCGAATTGGCGGCGAGCGTCAATACGCTATGAAAATTTGGTTAAACCGCCAAGCAATGGCTGCGCGCGGCATAACTTCAAGCGACATAGAAAACACTCTGCGCACAGAAAATGTTGAGTTACCTGCTGGTGAAATTGAATCAATTGATCGCGACTTTACGGTACGTACGGCCCGAAGCTACAAAGATCAGCGCGACTTTAAAAATTTAGTTATTAAACGCGGTGAAGATGGCTATTTAGTTCGCCTTGGCGAAGTAGCCGATGTTCAACTAGAGGCCGCCGACGACGAAAGTTTGTTCCGTGGTAACGGCCGCAACATGATTGGCCTGGGTATTGTAAAACAAGCTAAAGCAAACACATTAACCGTGGTAGACAACGCACGAAGTGAGCTTGAAAAAATCAAACGAAACCTACCTGAAGGCACAACAATTCAAGACAGTTACGACTCGTCTGTATTCATTAAAGAATCGATTAGCGAAGTATATAGCACGCTTGCCATTTCAATGGGCTTAGTTGTTTTAGTGATATTTTTGTTTTTAGGCAACATTCGTGCAACGCTTATTCCCGCTGTTACCGTACCGGTAGCTTTGGTAGGTAGCTTTATGTTTTTGCTCGCTATGGGGTATTCAATCAACTTGCTAACACTACTTGCGTTAGTACTTGCCATTGGTTTAGTTGTTGATGACGCTATTGTAATGCTTGAAAACATTCACCGCCGCATAGAGCTTGGCGAGCCACCATTACTTGCAGCGTATAGAGGCGCACGAGAAGTTGGCTTTGCAATTGTAGCAACTACACTTGTGCTTATTTCGGTGTTTGTTCCTTTAGTATTTATGGATGGCCGGATAGGCGCGTTATTCACCGAATTTGCAATGGCTGTAAGCGCAGCTGTTTTTTTCTCAAGTGTAACCGCGCTTACGCTTGCACCAGCATTGTGTTCAAAAGTTCTAAAAAGCGCCGACAAGCCTAATAAATTCAGCCAATGGATGGACCACCAGTTTACTAAATTAGAGCGCAGTTACCGTAATTCACTTTCAACAAATATGACCAAAAAATGGGGCTTGTTAGTCAGCTTAGTTTTAGCGGGTTTTGTGAGTTATTCACTGTTACTGCAAGTGCCATCAGAGCTAACACCTAAAGAAGACCGCGGCACCTTTTTCATTATGATGAGCGGGCCTGAGGGTGCTAGCTACGAAAATAATGCCGCCAATATGGCAAAAATTGAAGAACGCCTTATGCCTTACTCTGAGTCTGGCGAGCTAAGCCGTGTGCTTGTTCGTGTTCCTGGCTGGGGCGGTAGCGGCGGTGTTGCTATTGTTGGTATGGCTGATTGGGACAAACGCAAGCGCTCTACGTGGGAAGTAATGGATGAAATTAGTGGCAAAATGCGCGAAGTCACCGATGTACGTGCGTTTGCTATTATGCGCCGAGGTATTGGCGGTGGCGGTTCATCTCGCCCTATTGAATTTGTTCTACAAGGTAATGATTATGCTCAGCTTGCCGATTGGCGTGACCGCATTATTAAACGTGCAGAACAAAACCCAGGCCTTGTTAGAATCGATCACGATTACAAAGAAACATTCCCACAGTTTTTAGTAAGCATTGATAAAAATAAAGCGGCCGATCTAGGGGTGTCTGTGTCTGATGTTGGTCGTACACTCGAAACCATGCTGGGTCAGCGTCGTGTGACAACCTTTATAGATAGAGGTGAAGAATACGATGTCATTTTGAAAGGTACAAAAGAAGACTTTAATAACCCGACCGATATTTCAAATATATACCTTAAATCACGCAGTGGTGAGCTGGTTCCGCTAGACAGCCTAATAAGCTTAAAAGAAGAGGCTACAGCCTCACGCTTAAACCGTTACAACCGTATGCGCTCAATAACCTTAAGCGCAAACTTAGCCGATGGTTACACACTCGAACAAGCACTTAACTTTTTAAACAATGTTGCCGCAGAAGAAAACGACATTGACGGCGCAATAGACTACAAAGGTGAATCTCAGCTTTATTACGAAGGCGCATCAGCAATGACCTACGTATTTGTATTAGCGCTAACAGT
>NZ_NTLW01000321.1:0-22427 GCF_002632075.1 Pseudoalteromonas sp. ESRF-bin5
CATTGCAAACGTGTTGTTTTAACCACTTCCCAATTTGAACTGTCTTGATTTGCAGAGTAATTACGCATGGCCGCATGTGCACTGACGCTCAATAGCGCAGAGCTAATACTAACGCTCATTAATAATAACTTTAATTTCATCAAAGACTCCCCGTAAACCCGACACGCCAAAAATTTGGCTTTGTTCAGTACTGCCATATTATATAGCAGTTAACACTTAGCTAGTATCACTTAAAGCAAATTGTATGCCTATAATTATAGGCATAAATAATAGGTAAAAGTCCCTAGCCGAACGGCACCTACTTTTGACATAATAGAAGGCTTATACCTACAAACCAAGAATACTATGGCAAATACTGAGCAAACCCTTTTCGCAAAACGCTTTCGTGGCTTTTTTCCTGTTGTTATTGATGTTGAAACTGCTGGTTTTAACAAAGAGACAGATGCATTACTTGAAATTGCAGTCTCTGTTTTAAAAATGGATGATGACGGGTTGCTTAGCATAGATCAAACAGTGCATTTTCACGTTGAGCCGTTTGAAGGCGCAAATATTGAGCAAGCAGCAATTGAGTTTAACGGCATTGACCCATTTTCGCCATTACGAGGTGCAGTCGCAGAAGAAGACGCTATCAAAGAGATTTGTAAGGTCGTGCGTAAAGCGCAAAAGGCAGCAGGGTGCCAGCGTTCTGTTATTGTGGCGCATAACGCCGCGTTTGATCATGGCTTTTTAAATGCGGCTATTGAGCGCAATAATATAAAGCGCACACCGTTTCATCCATTTGTGAGCTTTGATACAACAACGTTAGCAGGGCTTGCTTTAGGCCAAACAGTATTAGCTAAAGCTTGTCGTGCAGCTGGAATTGAATTTGATAACAGTCAAGCACACTCGGCACTTTACGACACAGAACGCACCGCTGAATTATACTGTTTAATTGTAAACCGCTGGCAAGAGTTAGGCGGTTGGCCGCTTGCGCCACTCGATGAAAGTGACGATGATGAAGCCGCCAACGAAGCTAAAACGACTGAGTAATTTTACCCTCAGATAATCTTACGAAGTGGGGGGGATAAATACGCGAAAACTGTTTAGTTTCTTTTGCTATTTTAAGCTCCACACCAGGGTGCATTAACTCGTTCACTTTTAAGCGGCTAGAGGCTAGTAGCTGGGCTATTTTTCTTTTTACGAGTACTTTTTGTTGCTTAACATGACGAGAGCGGACATTCACTTGCTTTTCGTTAGCCGTAATTTTATCAGTAAATTGCTTGCGCTGAGCAGGGTTAGTTATTTTCTCTGCTTTAGTTCGCGCATTTTTTAATTCCAGTAATTTAGTACTTAATACCTTTTCAAAGTCGTTAATTTGGCTTTGCTTATCACGCAGTTCAAACCAATTTTGTGCTAAAAATACACGCGTTTTAGTACCAGCAGGCGCACCTAATTCACCTGTTTCAATACGCATTGCATCAAATATATTACCACCAATAATTTTGCCACGAGGGTTATCGGCTTTGCCAACACGTATTAAACGCTTAGCTGTTAGGTCACAATGTAATACTTGGCGCTCTATGAATAAACTTTGTTCAGTCTTAATGTCACAATATTGAGCATAGCCTATAGAAATTGTACGCTTGGCTGAAATACGGCAAGTAAATGCTTCTTCGTTTTCACGGTTTCGGCCTATGGCACCTAATACAATAGTTACAGCACTTTCGCTCTGCACAATTCCTGATTCAACAAAGCCTAAAACAGTAATGTCACCTTTCGCTTTTACTCGCATTCCGTCTTTTATATCGCCACTAATAATTACACTGCCGTCAAAATCAATGTGGCCTGTACTTACATCTACATTATCGAAACATAAAACGTCGTCAACGCGCATTCCACGTGGCAGCGCAACAGGAACGCCTTTGCAATCTGCAATCAGTAAATTAGGGTTTGTTGGGTCTATTTTTGTCCCTTCAAAGGGTTGTAGTTCAAGTTCTTTTCCTGGCGAAGCAGGGATAATATCGCCAAACACCGTGTATCCGTCTTCACCCTGGGTGGCGGCTATACGTTGCATAAGAGGAGTGCCCGGTTTAACAGTAATGATAGCCCCAAGATCTTTCATATCAACTTTACCGCCAGCGGTTGCTTGCGGGCTTAAAACGCGATCTTGTGCTGTTGAACAAAGGCGAACAAATTTAGCATCGCTACCTTCTTTTGGATTGCGGCCATGGGCTACAATAGCGCTATATGCTACACCTGAAGCTTTTTCAAACTGTTGGCCTAAAAAACTATCAAGCGCACGCGGACTAATCCCTTTTTTTACACCTGCTTGGCTAAGCGCCTCTTGCGCATCTTCCATTGTTAGCAGTGATCCACCTTTAGCTGTAGTAATAGTGGCCTCTGCGACCATATTCTTTTCATCAATATTAATAGCAATAGTGGCATCCACTGCTTTAGCAATCACTAAAGATACTTCTTTGTGGTTTTTAGAAGGCGCAAAAAGTTTCCCGATATTAGCTGTAATAGTTTCATACTCGCCAAATTCAGATTGTTCAAACATTTCAATTAATTGAGTGCTTGTGACCGGAAAACCGCTATCAATAGGATGTTTAATTAAAGAAACACACCCTGTATTTTTATGTAATGAAAAAACCGACATTTTAAATCCCTACTTCTTATGCCTGTTATTATTCTTAACCTTTACAGTTACAACTAAACCTTTAGCACTAGCTGGCTGATCCCTTATTTGAACACAGGTTTACCATATTGTTAAGTAAATGTTTACTGTGGCTAATACATTATTGCTAATTTGGTTGCTAAATATGCAGTTAGCCTGTGTAAATCAAATAAAGCGTCATTAAGCCTTGAGTATCATCACTTTACTCAGTTATACTGCTTGCACGCTCTGAATGAGTTTACTAATTCAGGGGCTGATTAGGATTCGACGGAATTCAAGAAGCCCAAGGTGCATGTCGAGGTGCGGTTTGCCTCGTAAAAAAGCCGCAATCTAAAGTAATCGCAAACGACGATAACTACTCTCTAGCAGCTTAGGCTGGCTAGCGCTCCTTCCATGTATTCTTGTGGACTGGATTCTGGAGTGTCACCCTAACACCTGATCGCGATGGAAACCCTGGCCGGGGTTGAAGCGTTAAAACTAAGCGGCCTCGCCTTTACTTACCGTGTTTGTCCGGGATTTAAAGGTTAATTAAATGACAATACTAAACATGTAGTACCGACGGTCGAGGCTTTTCGGACGGGGGTTCAAATCCCCCCAGCTCCACCAATAACGGTTTTTAAATTCGTTTGTTTAAAAACCCTAAAAAACCCGCAACTTGAGCAATCAAGTTGCGGGTTTTTTTATGTGGTTAATAAAAGCTATTATGATTCTCTTATTGTGCGTAGCTTCATTTTTATCACAATGATCATTAATATAAGTAGTGATAAAACACTAATTGATAGCGTTAAGTTAATTACGGCGTTGTTGGGCTGATTAACTTTAGGGTGTGCGTTGCCATTTTGCTGCTGCCTAATATAACGCTGGCTTATCCAGTCTACGGCGTTGATCCATTGTACTTTATTTGGATCTGTATTATTGAGTGTACTCATTGTATGTGCGTCATTATTTAAACTATTTGCTAAATTAATTAGTTGCAACCAAAACGCATTTTTCTCACCTAAGTCGTCTATTTCTTGCAGGCGAAGGTTTAATTTTTCGCCTCCCATTTTTTCAATATTAGGCTGCTTTACACTGTCGGCATAGCTATTAATTAATAGAGAAAACCGATTGAATTGCTCACTATCTTGGCTTTGCTGTGCATTATTATTGGCACTCAAATTCGTTTTTTGTTGATTACTAACTGCCTTTTGCTCAGTTATGTACTGTTTGTAATCTTGGTAGGTTAAGCCTGTTAAAGTGTTACTTTGCGATTCACTCATTGTATTTGAAAGCAAATTATAGCTAATAGTAAGGCCCGTAATTGTCATAACTAACAGAGCTATATAGCAAAGATAGAGTAGGCTTTTTAGTGAAGAGCGCTGCAGCTTTACTTTGTCGTTTTTGTATCGCGTAATTATAGTCTGTATAGAATTAGTTTTTTTCTGCAGTAGTGTACGTTTTGAATTAGACGTTTTATGTTCTTCTGCATCATCATGTTTTGTTAATTTTTTTAACGCTATAGGGTACTGCTTTGCTGTAAGAGCGGTAGATTGATGCAGTTCAACTCGTGTTATTAAGCCCATTTTTTTTAGTGACGATTCTGCTTTAACGGCTTCTATACTCGTTAGATTTTTTTTTAATGCGTAGGATTTACCATCAAACAACTTTATAGCAATAGTATGGGGAATATTTAAAAATTGGCTAAGTTGTTTTTGTACCAATGAAATATCGGCATGTTGCTGTAGTTGGCCATTAAAAATAATTTTAAATGTAGCGCTCACTTTAATTCCTTTGTTTTCATTTCCCTTAAGGAGCTTTTTTATCTATATACATAACATAAACTTAACAGATTAAGACTCTGTTTTCTATATTCCTCACTAATGATTTTTTATTAATAATTTAATGTGCTTAAACTTAATACAGTAAATGACTTTACGAGAGGAAAATTTGAAAGAAAGAGGGATAGTAGGTTACGTTTAGGTCACAGAACGCTGCTCACTAGGGGCTTATCGTCAAGGGATTCTATTGCTAATTTGTTAACTCTTATAGGCAATGCTTTGGTTTGCAGTTGTTGACGTGGTTAGAGGGTAAATTGTTTGGGGTCGCCTTATGGCTGTTGTGGCGTATCTAAATGATTTGTTCTTTTTGAATTAAATATTAGCAGCTTGTTTTGAGTGTCAGCTGTTTAGTTAACTTGCTAATAGTTGAAAGTGTTGCCCCATTAACGCTTTTGTTAATGGAGCACTTTGGCTATTTAACCGCAGATTTAATGGCAGTATCACCGTCAAAAAGTTCAAAAATACGGTTCTTTTCAAACGAATTGGTTGCGATATGCAGCAGTGCATTGGCTACATTTTCACGACTAATTTCAGCCTTATCTTGGTCATCAGGGCGCTGTGTTGTCACTTTCATTGATGCGCTTTCATTAGTGAGCGTACCCGGGCGAACAATGGTGTAATTTAAACCACTACTGGCAAGGTGTTCATCGGCCATATGCTTAGCAACTAAGTATGGTTTTAAATCACTTTCTATTGCGTCAGGGTTATCTGCACCTATTGAGCTGACCATAATAAAGTGCTTAACGTTATTGTTTTTTGCGTAATTAGCCGCTTTTGCTGCAGCCCATAGATCAATTAATAGTGTTTTGTCGTCGCCGGTGCTTCCACCAGAACCAGCCGCAAAAATTACTTGATCACAACCTTTAATAGCTTCACTAAAATCACCTTCTAAATCTTGCTCTACAATATTTAAAAACGGGCTTTCTAAATCACTTAGCTTAGTTTTATCACGAACAAGGGCGGTAACATTTTGTTCGTTCTTAAGTAATAACTCCGTTGTCATTTTACCAATTTGACCACTAGCGCCAATAATTAAGGTCTTACTCATAATTAACTCCTTTCACTTGTTAGTAAATGTATTTGCTTACAAGTAGACCTTGGGCTTAAAAATTGTTTTTAAAGGGCAAAAAGAGACATTAACGTATTAATTTTAAAAAACATTTAATATAAAAAGAGTACCTTAACTGAGTATGAAAATGAGTAGTTATATTTGTGTTTTTTTTATAATATTTTTTCAATCATTATACTCACTTCGGTCACATAGTTACGGTGGTATAAGCTAATACGTACTTTACG
Organism: Pseudoalteromonas sp. ESRF-bin5; assembly: GCF_002632075.1. NCBI lineage: Bacteria > Pseudomonadati > Pseudomonadota > Gammaproteobacteria > Alteromonadales > Pseudoalteromonadaceae > Pseudoalteromonas > Pseudoalteromonas sp. ESRF-bin5. The sequence goes on from NZ_NTLW01000321.1 coordinate 5,770, forward strand.
ATTTTGGTAATTGTAATAAAGGGTGCGGTAGTTTTCACTGCCGGTTATCTTCAATGGGTCACCTAATTGTTGCTGATAAAAGTCTGTAATGGAGGAAATAGACTGCGTTAAATACCCAGTTTTAACAAGTGGGTATTCATCTGTTACTTCCATAGTTGTTACAAACTCATCTGGCACTGCAATATCAATAACATTTATGGCAAGTGTTTTAAACGAGGTAAACAATAACAGCGATAGTATAATTAATTTTTTCATTGTGACTCTTTAAGTTCCTTTTATTGAGAACAGTTTACCCAAATAGTGGGCTTTGTCATTTATATTTTATTACGAATTAAATCTCTTACAATAAAGCGAGCGGGGTGTATAGCTTGGCTTACTCGCTCGCTGAGTGGGCGCGGCTCGTTTGCTAAGCAGCTAATAAAATGTTCAGCACACAGTGGTGCGCTGCACAAGGCACGAGCTCCAAAGCCCGTAAAAATATGTAGCCCTTGTTGAGGGTGATTGAGAGGCAAATATTGATAACGCTTACCCAACCTCAGGTTTGCAAATGCATTTGTATAATCGCTTTGTTCACACCATTGCCCAGCCATTGGCAAGTGGTCGATGAATGTGCATCTTACTGCTGCTTTTGCAGAGCTTACTTTTCCTAACGTTGTAGCAAAGTCGCTATGATCGTAAAAGTTTATGAGTTGAGCACGGTTAGTTTGGTTATCCTCATCTGAAACATGGCGGCTTTTACTGTTTTTATCAAATGTAGCGCCCATGCAATGATGGTCTAAATAAGCTGGTGTAAAGTAGCCTTTATGGCAAAGTACCGTTTTAAGCTTTCGAGATTCAGGACTTGCTTGAACATGCGATACTTGCCCGCGCACGCCTACAATAGGAAGTGATTTTGTTTGCTCAAATGTGTCGCTGTGCTCACCAGCGCAAATAATAACATCGCTAAATGGGCCAAACTGTTGATTATTGCTTGTTAAAACCCAGCCGTTTGCTGTTTTTTCTATGTTTACTATATTGCAATTAAAGTGGCTGTTGTGGGGTATTAGCTTATTGGCTGCGCCTAGCATTGCATTAACAAGTTGTGGTGGATTAACCCAGCCACCTTGTTCAAAATAAACACCGGGGTACCCAGTTTTAACGCCGGCTATTTCATCGCCTTGCTCTGCGGTTACGTTTTGCATAAGTTGCTTTGGCCAAAGTTGCTTTTGAGCAAGGTTTTTGTGTTTATCTGCAAGGGGCTTTTTTACAGCATGTTGCAAAACACCACACCATTGGTGATCAAAGCTAAATCCATCATTTAATAATTGCTGATAAACGCGCTTTGCGTATAAAAAACTATGCGCAAAAAGTTCACTATGGGGTGAATCTTTAGCTTGTAAATGAGGATACACCGCGCCTTGCACATTATGTGACGCACCCATGGCAGGCTGCGGGTCTTTGCAGAATAATTCAGCGTTTATACCGCGTTTAGCAAGGCTGTATAAAATACAACTACTGGCTATACCGCCGCCAATAATAGCAACATTATTAAGTTTACTATCGTCTTGATTAAAGTAAGGGGGGGCTGACTGAGCCGTGTTTGCATGAGGTATTTGGCCAATTAGCATGTCTCTTTTTTTGCCAAAGCCTTTGGTTTTAATTGTATCAAACCCGGCTTCTATTAAACCACGACGAACAAAACCTGCTGCTGTAAACGTAGCTAGAGTTGCCTTTGCTTTTGAAATGTCAGCCATGCTATTAAATAAGCTTTGCTGCCACATTTCAGGGTTTTTGCTTGGGGCAAACCCATCTAAATACCAGGCATCTACAATCCCTGTTTGTGGGTAGCTCATTGTATTAATAGACGCGAGTGCATCGCCAAAATGTAAGTCGAGGACAATACGTCCGTTGTCAAATTCAAGTCGCTGACACCCTTGTAAATTAATAGGGTAATTGTTGACGAGTTTTTCACTTAATTTTTGTAATGTAGGCCACGCTTGAAGTGCTTTGCTTAAATCGTTAACTTTTAATGGGTATTTTTCAAACGAAATAAAGTGAAGGCGTTTTACACCTTTATCTAATTGATTTTGTGGTTGTTGACGTGCAATATGATCGTTAAAGTGTTGCCATGTATTTAAAAAATTTAACCCAGTACCAAACCCTGTCTCTGCTATTACAAAATGGGGTTGGTCATGAGTTTGTAATCGAGTTTCTATATTATTTTGCTCATAAAACACATAATGCGATTCGGCAAGACCGTCGTCATTCGAAAAATAAATATCACCAAAGTCATCAGCAAACGGTGTACCTAAATCGTTAAAGTGTATATGTGCGTTTTTAATCATAATGTTTAAATTTACAAAATATATTTTTTATTATTTTACGGGTTTTCTTTGTAATAGTCTGGCGTTATTTATAAGCTAGCAGTTCAGAGTACAAGTGTACGCTAGAAAGCTGACCACTTAAGTGATTAAATTCGCGTAAAATAAAACGCAATTAAGTATTAAGCTAAGGGAATCACCCATGAGAAGAGCCGTAATTACCGGTATCGGTGTTGTATCAAGCATTGGTAACAACAAAGAAGAAGTTTTAGAGTCATTAAAAACAGGTAAAAGTGGTATCGCTTTCAACCAAGAGTTTGCCGACTATAACTTACGCAGTAACGTATCGGGTAAAATTGACATAAATGTTAAAGATCACGTTGACCGTAAAGCAATGCGTTTTATGGGCGATGCAGCTGCGTACTCTTACATTTCTATGACGCAAGCAATTGAAGACTCTGGATTATCAGAAGAGCAAGTGTCAAACGAGCGCACGGGTATTATTGTTGGCTCTGGTGGTGGTTCATCTAAATGGCAAGTTGAAGCTGCTGATATTTTACGTGAAAAAGGCGTAAAACGCGTAGGGCCTTATATGGTTCCACGTACTATGGCCAGTACAACATCAGCATGTTTAGCGACCCCTTTTAAAATAAAAGGCGTTAATTATTCAATTAGCTCTGCGTGTGCTACGTCGGCGCATTGTATTGGTAATGCGGTTGAACAAATTCAACTGGGTAAGCAAGACGTTGTGTTTGCTGGTGGCGGTGAAGAACTTCACTGGACGCTTGCAATGGAATTTGACGCAATGGGTGCACTGTCGACTAAATACAACGAAACGCCAGAAAAAGCATCGCGCACCTATGATGCTAACCGCGATGGGTTTGTTATTTCTGGCGGTGGTGGCATTGTGGTTGTGGAAGAGCTTGAGCATGCATTAGCACGTGGCGCACATATTTACGCTGAAATAGTAGGGTATGGTGCTACATCTGATGGTTACGATATGGTTGCACCTTCGGGCGAGGGTGCTGCACGTTGTATGCGCCAAGCAATGCAAAATGTAGACAGCATTGATTACCTTAATACGCATGGTACATCAACACCGGTGGGTGATGTCAAAGAGCTTGGTGCAATTCAAGATGTATTTGGTGGTAACTCGCCAATGATCAGTGCAACAAAAGCAATGACTGGTCATGCATTAGGGGCTGCAGGTGTGCATGAAGCCATTTTCTCTTTGCTAATGCTTGAGCATGGCTTTGTAGCGCCATCTATTAATGTTGATGAATTAGACGAGCAAGCTGAAGGTTTAGATATTGTGACGGAACGCAAAGACGTAGCGCTTAATACAGTAATGTCTAACAGCTTTGGTTTTGGTGGTACAAACGCCACTCTGGTAATGAGCAAATATAAAGCTTAATTACTCACAGTTGTTTTGTACGATACAAAAAAGGTAAGCCGTAATGGCTTACCTTTTTTTATTACAAGGTTTATTATCCCTTATTATGTTCTTCACGAGCTTGCTCAATTTCATCAGCAATTTCTTGCGCTTTTTGCTTCGTTTTTTCTGTTAATTCACCTGCGGCTTCTTTACTTTTTATCCATGCATCAATAGCAATTTCTTTACCATCGTCGTACATGTCTAAGCCCATTGCTTTACTTTCTTGCAGCAGTTCATTTAGTGACTCATCATTTTTAAGATCGTTTGTTGTTTCTTTTACTTCATTCCATGCATCACCCAATTGCTCTTGCATTTGAGCGGTTTTTTCTTTTGTTTCTTCTTTTACTTCTTTTGCATCTTCACAACCCGTTAAAGTTATTAAAGTGCCTAATAATGCTAAACCTGCTAATTTGTTCATGTGTTATCTCCTCAAGAGATTAATAATTGATTTAAAGGAACTATACACTAATGAAAATGAACGCCCCCGTAACAAAACGGTTAAAATTTAAATTAATGGACGAGCATGATTGGCATAAATTGTATGAACTTGATCAAGACCCTGTCGTTATGCAATTTTTAACACGCGGGGTTCCTACCTCAAAAGAGCAAATTAAAGAGGAAGGTATACCGCGTATGCTTGCTTATCGAAATGAGCAAACAGGGTGGGGGCTTTGGTCAATAACAATTAAAGACACGAATATGTTTATTGGCTGGATTCTACTGAGGCCTATGGATTTTTTTAGTGATTCACCAAACTTTAGTGATATTGAAATTGGTTGGCGCTTTAAACAAGCTAGTTGGGGACATGGATACGCTACTGAAGCCGCTAAGGCACTGTGTGGAGAGGTAGCAAAACAACCTAGTGTAAAAAAAATTAGCGCCAGTGCTCTGGCTGATAATGTCGGTTCTATAAAAGTAATGGAAAAGCTTGGACTGTTGTTTATTAAAACCTACACACATACCGATGAACAGGGTGAGCTACCTGCTGTTCTTTATTCTAAGCGTTTAAGGTAAGACTAAAATCTGAATACGCAACGATTGACCTAGCCATTAAAGCTATGCATAAATAAGCGTGAGGTTATGCTGTTAGTTATTTTTAAGATGTTTACTTTTTAATTAATTTTTCAATAACACCAATATTAAAACAATAATTTAAGGATGCTGTATGGGCTTATTTTTCTCGCCAAGCAAGTTAGTGATAACTAGCGTAGTTATGCTGCAATTTAGTGCATTTAATGTAGCGGCTAAGCAGGTTGTGCAAAGTGCTGTCGCTATGCCTGACTCGTTCAGTGCAGATGCGGCTAAAAACATATTAGAGCAAGGTGGTAACGCAGTAGATGCAGCTATAGCAGCACAATTTGTACTAGCTGTGACGCTTCCCGAAGCGGGTAACATTGGTGGTGGCGGTTTTATGCTCATCCAAAAAGATGGCAAAAGTGATTTTATTGATTACCGAGAAACTGCCCCAAGTGCTGCTCATCGTGATATGTATTTAGATGAACAAGGTAATGTGATCCCCAATAAATCAATTTATGGCATCCACGCAAGCGGTGTACCCGGGAGTGTTGCGGGTATGTGGTTAGCACATAAAAAACATGGCACGGTTGACTGGGAAACGCTAGTGCAACCCGCAGTTACTTTGGCTGAGAAGGGGTTTGTTGTGCCACCAAAGCTAGCGCAAGGAGCTAGTAATTATATCAGCTATTTAAACGAGCAAAAAATAAACGTTAACTTCGAAAAGTATTTTGCTGGTTTAAAAGCTAATGAAATATTTAAGCAACCCGACCTAGCAAAAACCTTAATGCGAATTCGTGATAATGGCCAAGCAGGATTTTATGAAGGCGAAACAGCTAATATTATTGAAAAGTTCATGCGCCAGCATGGGGGAATCATAACTAAGGCTGATTTAAAAAATTATACGGCTAAATCACGCACACCATTAAAAGCACGTTGGAACAGCTATGAAGTACTTACTTCGCCGCCGCCTAGTTCTGGTGGCATTGCAATTTTACAATGGCTTAAAATGTATGAGCTAAAAAAACCAGTTAACGACATAGCTCATAACTCAACACCCTACGTACATTTACTTTCTGAAATAGGTAAACGTGTGTTTGCCGACCGAGCGGAGTATTTAGGTGATCCTGACTTTTTTAATGTGCCGGTAAATGCATTAGTTGATGAACCGTATTTGCAAACACGTAGCAGCGGTATTTCGTTGGCAGCCATTACTACAACCGAAACAATAAAGCCTGGGTTAAAAGAAAGCGAACAAACCACACATTTTTCTATTATTGATAAAATGGGTAATGCTGTTGCAAATACTACGACCATAAACTTAGGGTTTGGCAGCGGTGTAGTGGTTGACGGCGCTGGCTTTATTTTAAATGATGAAATGGATGACTTTAGTGCTAAACCTGGTGTTATGAATGTGTTTGGTGCTATTGGCGGCAAAGCCAATGAAATACAGCCACACAAACGTATGCTTAGCTCTATGACGCCTACTATTTTATTAAAAGACAACACGGTACAAATGGTTACAGGCTCACCCGGAGGTACAACTATTATTAGCTCGGTTTATCAGTCAATTTTAAATGCTATTGAGTTTGATATGAGTGCAGAGCAAGTCGTTAATTCACCTCGCTTTCATCATCAGCTTTGGCCTAAAAACGTTGTACGTGCTCATGTAGGGTTGAATGATGAAGTAAAACTAAAGCTTCAAAAAATGGGTTACACAATTGACGAGCGCCACTTTGGTGACTTGCATGTAATTATCAATAAAAACGGGCAATTAGACGCTGCGTCTGAAAGTTCAGGAAGAGGTAAATCAATCGTTTTTTAATAGATAAAAGGTAGATACAAAAAACCGCTTAGCATGGACTAAGCGGTTTTTTTATTGACTGGGGTTTAAAGCCAACGAATTGCGTTAGTTACTCGCTCGTTATAAGTATCAAGCGGTGCACCTACACTGGCTACTAAAATAGTATCGGCTTGGGTGCCGCGATTAATTTGCCCTTCAAATCGTTCGTCTTGGAAATGGTCGTTACCCAAACCAAACGATTTATTTTCAGACGGAACAATAAATACCGTCATTGGCCCAAAGTCCGATTCAAAAATTAAGTGTAAGCCTCTTTCACCTTTAAAATCACAAAACATAGCGTAAGTTATATCACCTGGTAGTTCGTCTATGTGGCCACCTAATACAGCCAGCTTATCATTCACACTTTGCAGGCTAATAGGAGATTTTTTATCAAGCGCATTTATTTCGTAGTAAACATGTGCGAGTGCATGTTCGCCTGCTTCGTGACCAATATGTTGCTCTGAGCTAAAAAAGAACGCACTCACAGCTACCATAAATGATGCGGCTAAAGCAAGGTGCACACGATCAAACTTAAACCGAGATTTGGCATCAACCACATTCCTACCAGCAGCTTGTTCTTCCTGCAACGCCTTTTCTTTTAACGAGGTATTTAAAATAATACGGTCGGCTAAATTATCAGGTACAGGTATATCGAGTGCATCTTGGATATGCTTATCAAAATCTTTCATTTCATTAATAAAATTCTGTCGTTCAGGATTGCTTTGGGCAAACTCCTGAAGTTCTTTGTCAATATCGTTTGGCTGCGCAATAGTGCGGCGACGAAACTCAAGTTCATCCATTACTTTGATGCCCCTTTAAGTTGTTCATCATCACGGCTTAAAGCCTCTTTAAGTTGGTTTCTGGCACGGTATAGACGCGTCATAACCGTGTTTTTATTTAAATCGAGAATGTCGGCAATTTCCTCGCCAGTACACCCCATTACAACTTGTAGCAATAGTGGCTCTCTGTATTCATCAGATAATAATCCAATTTGTCGTTGAATAACGGTTTGCTCCATTTCATCATCAAGCGAATGGCTGGTTTCATCAACCAACGTGTCGTTTTCTACATCGCTGTAGTCAAACTGTTTGCGTTCAAATCGGCGCGCATTCTCTCGTCGCAAAATAGTAAGTAACCATGGTTTTGCGGCTTTTTGATCTAGTAATGAGTCAAGTGAGCGCCAAGCACGCAAGAATGTCTCTTGTACTAAATCATCTGCTATGTGCGGGTCACGGCATAACCAATAAGCAAAGCGATAAAGCTCCTTATTGTAAACGTGGACCAAGGCTTCATAACGTTTTTGTTTCTCTGCCATATCGATTAAGACCTGATTGTTTGACTTTTTATTTCCCAACATAAGCACTTTTTACTACTTTATTTTTATTTAATTAAAAAAGACTCATCTTTAACTTCACTTTAGTTATAAAGGTCTTTTAATACAGTTGGTTGTAATTTTAATGACTGAGTTTGCTCGCTCTCTAGTATTTTTATAATAGCACCAAGATCGCTATTTGTAGCCTTATTACCATACAGTTGTGCTTGTAATTGAATAATTGCATTGTTTAGCTGCGGGTTATTTATACTTTGGCATAACTTATCAATTGCCCCTGTCTCTTCGTGTGTGACTTGCATTGCATAATGAGTAAGCTCGTTATAAAACGCTTTAATATCACCAGTTTTATGTACTTTTATCAATTTTTTTAAGCTGGGTTGATTAAGTGAAGTAGGTGAAGGCTGCACATTTTCAACTGTATTAATATTAGAACGGTTAAACCAATAAAACATTACAGTAATGATCCATAAAACATAACCCAGTATTGCAACACCAATAAACCACAACGGAGATTGGTTTATAACCGTTGCTGTTTGTGCCAAAGGTTTACCAGCACTATTACTTTCGGTATTAGCTTCATCCAAAGGTAAGTCGTTCATATTTTGTGGTGTATTAATTGGTGTGTTAACACTGCTGCTACTTGGAATAACAGTAATTGTTCGCTCTGCAATGGTCGCATAACTAATACGGTTTATTTTTGTATTAAACCACGGCAATTTTATTTCGGGTAATGTATATGTTCCAGGTTTTTGTGGAAGTAATGCGTAAGATGCAGTTTGTTGCGATACTACACGCCCATTACGAACAGCGTTGTTGTTTTCTTTTTGATCAGGGTAACTACGAATTCCCTCGATGGTAGGCATTGTTATATCAGGAAGTTGCTCTTTAGTTACCCCTAAAGCCGTGAGTGTAATAGTGCGTGTTATGGGAGTGCCTACTTCTACGGTGCTATCGTTAGGTTGCCATTCTTCATCTAGGTTCACCAGTTCGCTGGGTAGCCAAGCCCCTTTGTAGTCGCTTGGAATAGGTTTAATTTCTATTTCTAGATCGTCGCCAAGAGCAGATACTTCTAACTGACGATAATTTTGTTGAACTCGGCCCTGAAATACCGGAGCTGCAATAGTATAAGCACCACTTTTTTGGGGCTGAATTAAATACTCTCGGGTAATAACCAGGTATCGTTTTCCGTCGACTAATTCATAACTCTCTGTTTGTTTACCTAATTGGGTTAGCTGTGCATCTTCCATGCTGGGTGTACTTAAACTGCCATCAAGTAGCTCTTTAGCTAAGTACAGTTTTAACGTGTAAACGCCTGCTTCTTGGACGTATAGCGAGCTGCTAGAAAGTGATGTTTTTACAAAAATATCGTTATTTTTGTCTGCGTTTACAGCCCGTTTGGCGACAGTTAAATCAATGGGTTCAGAGCTAAGCCCAGCAACACTAAACGAGGGGATTGTATACTGCCCCTCAGTGCGGGTCATTAACTTAACGCTCCAAGTGGTTTGTTTATTAATGCTGCCGTTTATGATGTTTGTGCGGGTACTTAAACTTGTGGGGCCGACTACAAAGTCTTTTAACAATACAGATGTATCGGGTTGTTCACCATTAACGGTATCGTTTACTGAAATGTTAAGCATAAAAAACTCACCCGCTAATACTGGGTTTTTATCTACGCTTGCTTCGAGTTTTGTCGCTGCGAATGACGGCATCGCGCATAGTAGCAATAAACAGCAAAATAATCGCATTACCATGATTTTTCTACTCCTGTAGGGCGGCGTTGATATTGTCTTTTTTGGGCTTCGAGTTGCATTTTATTCCGTAATAAAATGGCCGGATCGTCCGGTACTTTTCTGAGTAATTGATTAAGCTGCTGCGCTTTTTCTTTTTCTTCGTTTGTCAGTTCACTTGCTTGGGCTTGCATAGCCTGTTGTTGCGCTTTTTGCTTTTGCTCATCGCTGACTAGTTGCTCGCTCATTGCCTGCGGTTTTGGCTGGTCAGACTGTTCAGCATTATTACTTTCGCTTTGCTTATTTTGTGGCTGTGCTTGCATATCAGGTTTATTTTGCTCTTGAGATTGCTCACCTGTTTGACCTTGTTGATCTTCAGAGGGTTCAGACTCCTGCTCAGATTTTTTGTTTGCATCGCTTTGGCTTTGTTTGTCACCTTTTTGAGAGTTGTTTTGGTCGTTATTTTGTTGCTCTTGCTCTTGCTCAGATTGATCGTTATTTGGTTGTTGGTTTTGATCGCCTTTTTGCTGATTTTCTTGGTCTTGGGATTCATCACCACTTTGTTCTTGTTGATTCTGTTGATTTTGTTGTTTTAACAACTGCTCAACTAAGGCCTGATTATCTGCGGCTTGGCTAAAATCACTTCGTAGCGTTTGAGCTTGTTTATAGGCGTTTATGGCCTCTTCTAGTTGGCCAGCTTTGGCAAGTGCATTGCCATAGTTGTAATAACCCGTGGCTGACTTATCTTGGCTAAATGCATCCAGTGCAGCATCAAAGTTGCCTTGCTTGTATAACGCTGCGCCTTTTAATTGGTTTGATTGCGCATTAGCGGCTTTGTCGTATTCTTCATTGTTATATGCGGTGAGTGCACGTTGGTCTGTATTTTTTAATATTGCAGGGAGCTCAAATGCATAAGCGTTTTGCTGCGGTAAAAAGGCAAGCAATAAAACTCCCCCTAAAAAGGCAGAGCGCCTAAATAAATACAAACCAAATGGTAATAAAAGTAAAAGCCCGTAAATACCCGCATCGATACGCCATAGCGCATGGCTTTGCGTCTCATCTTTAATTAATTCACTGTTAGCCATTGGCGAAAACGTATTTATGTCGCTATTACTTGGTTGATAGCGCGCAAATTTACCACCGCTGCGGGTGGCCAAACTTTTCAGTTGTGAAATATTCAGAGTAGGGATGACAATTTGACCGTATCTATCTTTTAAAAAACCGCCTTCAGGTAATTTAATAGGTGCACCTTGCTCAGAACCTACCCCATAAATATTGAGTCTAAATGTTGTGTTACTTATAAAGCGTGTGACATCCGTTTGTTCTTCTTGTTCTATGCCGTCGGTTATTAAAATAATATCGCCATCAATATAGCCTGCTTGAGTTAATAGCTCTTTTGCCATATCAAGGCCTGCTAGTACGTTAGACCCTTTGTCGGGCATTATGTCAGGGCTCAGGCTGGGTATTAAATTACTGAGTGTTGTGGCGTCGTTGGTTAGCGGCGATATAGTATAGGCCGTGCCCGCATATGCGACTAAGGCGGTGTCGCCTTCTTTAAATAGCTCAATCATATCAAGAGATTTATAGCGTGCTTGTGTTAAACGGTTTGGCGAAATATCAGTGCTGTACATTGAATACGACATGTCAATTACAATGACACGTGCACTTTTACTTTGAAAAACAGGCACGTGTTTTTTTTCAAAGCTGGGGCCTGCACTAAATAAAACCCCTAAAGTGCAAAATACAGCTACAAGCCAAAGCGGTTGGCTGGTTTTGGTGTCCGTATCAGTCATAATAAATTGCGCTAAATGAGGGGCAATTAATTGCTCGCTTGTGGTTTTTTTGTGCTTAATTAACGCCACAAAAAACAGTCCAATTGCCGGTATAAGTAGCCATAAAACGGCAGGACGAATAAATTCAAAATCCATCAATTTGGCTCCTTTAATGCGCGCAGTGTATTTAGCATTACATTTAGACTAATTAAAAAAATAGCGATGAGTAATGGGTAATAAAATAATGAGCTTTGCGGGCGAAAGGTTTTTTCATCTGCACTAATGGGTTCAAGTTTATCAAGCTCAGCGTAAATCTGTTTGAGTCCCGCAACATCTTTTGCTCTAAAATAAAGCCCCCCGGTATCGTCGGCGATATTTTTTAGAAGGCGTTCATCCAAATTACTCCCGCCTGAGCCGCCCATATTAAATAGGCTAAATCCACGTGGGTTATCAGAGCCAACACCTATGGTATACACTTTAATACCTTCTTCCCGCGCTAGAAGTAGAGCGTCGTCAGGATTTAGGTTACCTGCAGTATTTTGCCCGTCGGTTAATAGCACGACGATTCGGTTGCTGTCTTCTTTACTTGCAAAACGTTTAACCGATAAACCAAGTGCATCGCCAATAGCTGTAGCGCGGCCCACTAGCCCTATTTGTGCTTCGTTAAGCATTTTGGTTACCGTTTTTAAATCGCGTGTCAGAGGGGTTTGTAAAAAAGCGGTATCGCCAAATAAAATAAGTCCGAGCCTATCGCCAGTCCGCTGTTCTATAAAATCGCTCAGTACGGCTTTTACCATGGTTAAGCGATCAACGTATTGACCATTGTAAGCCATATCTTGTTCGGTCATTGATCCAGATAAATCCACCGCAAGCATGATATCTCGCCCTTCATTTGGTAATAAAATTGGCTCATCTAGCCATGTTGGGTTTGCTGCTGCGCTGACAAGTAATAGCCAAAGTAGCCATTCAAATATAGATAAACGGCGTGATTGAGGTGCTGAATTTGGGTTATTTAAGGCATGCTTAGCAAAGCCCGGAATACGCAGGCGCGTATTGCTATTGCTTGCTATGGGTTTTAGTAATAAAAGCAACAAAGGTAATGGAATTAATAAAAATAGCCACGGCCAACTAAATTCAAACATGTAGTGGTTCCTTTACTTTAAAGCATTTGATTGCTTGGCTAAATTTTTTACTTAATGCTAAATCGCTGTTATCACTGCTGTATAGGCTTAAAATTTCTTGCTCGGTAAAAGTCAGCCCACTGAGTGTGTTTAGCGTTTCACACCATTGCTTTGTAGGCTGCGCGGCAAGGTGTTTACCGTAATATTCAATTACTAGGCGCTTTAAAATAATATGTAACTGCTGAGGGCTCTGCTCATTTTGACTCAATAAAACGGCATAGCGTTTTGCTTTTTTATATTGATACGCTTTATAAATTGCATAAACAGCACTCAATACCGCAATAAAAAGTAGAGCAATGATCACCCACCATGTTGGGGCAAGTGGCCACCAGTCAACGTGGTTTGGTGCTATTACATCGTGCAGGCCATCAAGAGGATTGGTTTGCATGGTTTATTTTCTCACTAGCTGCAGCTCAAGTGGGTCGGCTGCATTGAATGATATTAAATTAAGACCCGATTTAGTTAAGCGAGTAAGGCGTGTATTAAATGCATCTTCTGCATTTTTGGCAAACTGTGCCCTAAATGTATTATCCATGAGCGGTAAGGCAAAGTTTTGTCCGTTCGCATTAACCGTTACTGTGTTTTTAAAAGCGGGTAATTGATGTTCAAATGGGTCGCTAATATGGCACCCTATAAGCTCACAATGACGGCTAAGTATTTCAAGCTGTTTAAAGCTTGCGTCATCTAAGGCGCTAAAGTCAGAGACTAAATACACTAAACTCCCAGGCTTTGCTAAATGATTAAGGCGCTTTAGGTTATCACTAAAGTTATTGCTGGCTTTAGTATCAATATTTGTAAGGGCTTGCTGATGATTTGCACATAAGTTGTGGCAAAGCTTTAATACTGCTTTTTCTCGCGCACTCGGCTTAAGTTCTAGGTGTGCATGCTGATTGAATACAATACCGCCAACTCTGTCGCCACGCTGGCACGCAGACCAAGCAACTAATGCACTAATGTGCGCAGCTTGTACTGACTTAAGCAGTAGCTTTGAACCAAATAGCATAGAGTTTGAAAAATCGGTAAATACAAAAACTGGGCGTTCTTTTTCTTCTTGAAAAAGTTTTGTATGGGTTTCGCCTGTACGCGCTGTAACTCGCCAGTCAATTGAGCGTATATCGTCACCTTGCTGGTAATGACGTACTTCGGCAAACTCCATACCACGGCCTTTGTGCGGTGCAAGGTATTGCCCCGCTAAAGTATTTTTAATCTTTACCTTAGGGGCAAGCTCAAGCAGTTGCGCTTTGGCTTTGTAATACATCAGCTCTTTTAGTGCTAAATTAACACCGTGGCTATGGCTTTGTTTCAGCCATGCCTGAGGGTCTAATTGTTTATGCATAAATTAAGGTACAGCTACCAGTTCTACAATTCGGCTAATTACTTGATCTTTTGTAATACCATCGGCTTGGGCTTCGTAGCTCAAAATAATGCGATGGCGTAGTACATTATGAACAACCGCTTGTATGTCGTCAGGGGCTACAAAGTCGCGGCCCTGTAACCATGCATGAGCACGTGCACATTTATCGAGCGCGATAGTGGCACGAGGGCTGGCGCCAAATTCAATCCAGCGGCCTAGTTGTTCATCTAATTGCGCGCCTTCTCGCGTAGCAATAATAAGTTGAACCAAATACTGCTCAAGAGGCTCGGCTAAGTACAAACCTAAAATTGCTTGGCGGGCAGCAAATAAATCGCTTTGGCTAATTTTTTGTAAAACAGCTTGTTGCTCTTTTAATGCTTCACCGCGCGTTAGGCGTAAAATGTCTAGCTCGTGCTCGGCGCCCGGATAACCAATACTTAAATGCAGTAAAAAACGGTCAAGCTGTGCTTCTGGCAGCGGGTAGGTGCCTTCTTGCTCTAGCGGATTTTGAGTGGCCATTACTAAAAATAAGTCGCTAAGTGGGTAGGTGTTTTTTCCTACCGTTACTTGGCGCTCAGCCATGGCCTCTAGTAATGCTGATTGTACTTTTGCTGGGGCACGGTTTATTTCATCAGCCAAAATAAGGTTATGAAATAAAGGGCCTTTCTCAAACACAAACTCGCTTGTTTGTTGGCGGTAAATATCGGTGCCAGTTACATCGGCCGGTAATAAATCGGGTGTAAACTGGACACGTTGAAACGAACCTTCAATCCCTTTTGCAAGCGCATTTACAGCGCGTGTCTTTGCAAGCCCTGGTGGGCCTTCAACTAATAAGTGGCCGTCAGCTAAAATAGCAATAAGTAGTGCTTGAGTAAGCTCTGGCTGGCCAATGATTTGTGTATCTAAGTACGTTTTTAATTGTGAAAATGCGTTAGCTGCCATAATAAGTGGACTGTCCTCGTCAGCTGGGTTAGTACCTAAATGGGTTAGGTTGCAAATACTGACCTATTTATAAGGTTTATAATAGGGTAACTCAAGAGTTAGACTGTATTTTTTAAAATAGTTCGTTATTTTTTAACGGTTTTTAGCGTACCACAAATCTTTGTAAATGCGTTTAAAAAAGCCTATTGTGTGATATGTAAACATGACTACTTTGTATAAATTTCAGTTTATCTATTGGCTTTAGCACACGGGTTGTTTAGAATCGAGGAAAACAAACAGGTCAGACCTGTCAGCGGGAGAGCATAAATGTCTGAGCAAAACATACTAAAAACACCAAAGGGTGATCGTATTGCCATTGTAAGTGGCCTTCGTACACCGTTTGCAAAACAAGCAACAGCATTCCACCACGTACCAGCACTTGATATGGGTAAATTAGTGGTTAACGAAATGCTTGAGCGATTAAATTTCGACAAGTCAGAAATCGATCAACTTGTATTTGGTCAAGTAGTACAAATGCCAGAAGCGCCAAATATTGCGCGTGAAATTGTACTTGGTACAGGCATGCCAGTTGGTGTTGATGCTTATTCTGTGTCACGTGCATGTGCTACCAGCTTTCAGGCAATTGCTAACGTGGCTGAGTCTATTATGGCGGGCTCTGTGAGTGTAGGTATTGCCGGTGGTGCCGATTCGTCGTCTGTATTACCTATTGGCGTAAGTAAAAAATTGGCCGGTAGCTTAGTTGATTTAAACAAAGCGCGTACTTTAGGGCAACGCTTACAAATTTTTTCAAAGCTGCGCTTAAAAGATTTAATGCCAGTACCGCCTGCAGTTGCAGAGTACTCAACAGGCCTTTCAATGGGTCAAACTGCTGAGCAAATGGCTAAAACACATAATATTAGCCGTGAAGACCAAGATGCATTAGCACATCGTTCACATTCACTTGCTACCCAAGCATGGGCAGATGGGAAGTTAAAAGATGAAGTTATGACGGCACATTTACCGCCATACAAAAGCTTTATTGAAGAAGATAACAATATTCGTAAAAATTCGACAGTTGAAGGTTACGCAAAGCTTAAGCCTGTGTTTGACCGTCAACATGGTTCGGTTACAGCCGCAAATGCAACACCACTTACAGATGGTGCCGCTGCGGTATTGATGATGAACGAAAGTAAAGCACGCGCGCTTGGTTACGAAATTTTAGGTTACGTACGTAGCTTTGCGTTTTCTGCAATTGGTGTGGAGCAAGACATGTTAATGGGTCCTGCGCATTCAACACCTATCGCATTAGACAGAGCTGGTATTACCCTTGCTGATTTAGATTTAATTGAAATGCATGAGGCATTTGCATCGCAAGCCCTTGCGAACATGAAGATGTTTGCTTCAGACAAGTTTGCGCAAGAAAAGCTAGGTCGTAGTAAAGCAATTGGCGAAATTAACATGGATAAGTTTAACGTGAATGGCGGCTCGCTTGCATATGGTCACCCATTTGCAGCAACAGGTGCTCGCTTAATTACACAAAGCTTAAACGAGCTTAAACGTCGTGGTGGCGGTTTAGCATTAACAACAGCATGTGCTGCTGGTGGTTTAGGTGCAGCCTTTGTATTGGAGAGCGCGTAATGACAGATTCAGTATTTAATTTAGCGGTAGACGAAAATAAAATTGCCGTTGTAACGATTGACGTGCCGGGTGAAAAAATGAATACCCTGCGTGACTCGTTTGCAGACGATTTAAAAGCCTTACTTACGCAAGCACAAGAA